>VFZQ01000463.1 GCA_016871135.1 Acidobacteriota bacterium
GCACGCGCCGGTCTTGTAGTGCAGGACGCGTCCGTCTTTCTCCACCTGCCGCATGAAGTCCTCGAGCGCGGCCACCGTCCTCGGCGCGAGCCCGAACTCGTTGCGGAAAAACTTGTCGAGAAACTCAACCTGCTCGACTGGCGAAATACGCAGCGTGCTGCCGATCCAAAACGGATCGTTCCATCCCGACGTGTCCTTGTTTCCGTATTGAAAGCGCGTCAGGAAGTTGTTCATTGTGCCTTGTCCCACGCGTGTCGCGATCTCGCGAAAATACCAGACCGCCGAAACGCGGAAGGCGCTCTTCAAGTCCTGATCCCGCGACCACTCCGCCGGCCAGAACGCCTGCGTCTTGTGCTTCTTTTCGTCGTACTGCAAGACGTGCGCGGGGCTTGGAATCACGCCGCTCTCCAACCCGATTGCCGCATTCGGAATCTTGAACGTCGAACACGGCGCCAGCCTCCGCCGCGCCCGCGCCGCGCCTTCGTGAACCTTAGGAATTCCCTTCGGCGTCATCGTTACGAACGTGATGTCCTGCGCAAGAAGCGCCGGCACGACGCAGAGGAATCGAAGTAGCATTCTGACGATTGTCCCCTTTCCGCAACAGGCTGCGCTTATGCTGATTAGGTTATGCTCTCAATCGATTCCGACGTTAAGCTCCTTGCCACCGCTTCGCACGCCGCCTATGACACGCCGGAAGCGATTGCCGCCTGGGCCGCCGGTAAGGGTCTTCATTCCGAGACCTTTCATGAACGCGAGACCGACACGCATGGCTTCGTCGCATCAAACCCCGAGATGATCGTTCTCGCCTTTCGCGGATCGGCGAGCCAGCGTAACTGGCTCACCAACACGCGCGTCGACAGGAAAGACGGCGTTCACGCCGGTTTCGCCGATGCCGTGGAGAAGTCTTGGGATCTCTCGATGGAGAAGTTGCTCGCCCACTCCGGCGCACGCCAAGTCCTGATCACCGGGCATAGCCTCGGCGGGGCGCTTGCTTTGTTGTCGGCCCGCCGAATCGGCGCCGGCGTAACAAAATTGGTAACGTTCGGCCAACCGCGCGCTGTCGACGGAGTCGCCGCCGCTGAGTGTCAGCAGAGATTCGGGAATCGATACCTACGCGTGATTCACGACAAGGACGTCGTGCCCCGTATACCCGCATTTACCCAAGCGTATCGCCATTGTGGAGGCGCCGTGCGCGTCGGTGGCAGCAACATGGCCTTCCCAAACCGAGTGGAAACTGCCGAAGATGCCGTTCGTTTGATCACCGGACGAGATGTTGTCGTGCCGGGGGCATTCGAACTTGCGCTGCCGCTCATCGAAGAACGCATCGATCGCCTCGCGGAAACGGCGAGCGGCGGTGTCGAGGTGATCGGGCAGATCGGCGATTTCCTGGGCGGGCTGATTCCTTCGCCGATGACACAGTTCCTTCACCGCTTCGATGACACCCTCAACAAAACCGCCCGTGCGAAATCGCCCGGCGGCCTCGAAGCCCCCGAAATTTTCGAGGATCACAAGATGCTTAGCTACTTCACGGCGCTAGGCATACCAACCGCTTCTCACTCCGAATAAACAGCGCCCCGCCCGCCACTGCCGGATACGCTCGAACCGTCGACTCAAACGCCTTGTGCGCCGCCACGCCCTTGAACCCTGCCGGATTTGCCTCGGCCAAAACCACCTGCCCCTGCTCACGCACCAGCAAAAGCCGGTTGCCAACAAGCACGATACTCCCAGCGCCGAACTTGTCGTTCGCCCATTTCACCTTGCCTGTCTTCCATTCCACGCAGCGCAATTCCGCACCTGTTTCCTGTCGGCCGTGATAACCGTACAAGAATCCGTCCTTCAGCACCGGCGTGCCGTAGTGACACGACATGGAATCGTCATTCTGCCAAACCGGCTTCGGCTGCCCCGAACTCACATCGAACAACACCGCGCCCGTTCCATAGCTCGATGTCAGAAAGATCTGATTGCCGCTGACAATCGGTGTCGCTGCATTCACCGACGCCGCGCTGCGCGAGCGCCATCGCATTTGCGCCATCACTTTTCCATTCGATGGATCCAGCACTGCCAAACCCGTACGTGTGAAGAAAATCGCCCGCGGCTGTCCGTTCAACGGCGCGACTACCGGTGACGAATAGCCCGCTTCATCGTCCAGCGCCTGCCACACGTTCTTGCCGGAACCCGCGTCGAATGCAACGACTCCGCTGCCCGCTCCCCCGACTCCCAACAGCACCTTCCCCTCGAACACAACCGGTGAACACGCCGCGCCAAAATATCCCTTCGGCGTGCCGAAGTCCTTCATCGTGTTGCGCTGCCACAGCCGTTTTCCGTCAAACGATGTCGCCGTCAGCGTCCCTTCCGCGCCATGCGTAAAGATCGTGCTCGTAAAGACCGTCGGCGCCGCCCGCGGCCCATCGTCGAATCCAAAATCGTCGCGGTAGTTGGTTACATACTCGCTCGACCACGCCGTCTTCCCGCTCTTCGCATCGATCGCCTCGACAACCTCCTTTCCACCGCTGCGATGAAACAAATACAACCGCCCGCCGACCACCGACGGCGCCGCGAACCCCGCGCCCACATCGCGCTGCCACAACGTTCGAAGCCCCCCAGAAGCCCACGCGAAATCTTTGTCCGCGTACAACCCGTTGCGCGCCGGACCAAGATGCTGCGGCCAATCGCCCGCCAGTGCGGCCTGCCCCAAAAGTGTCAGGAAGCTACGTCGTCTCGCTATAGTGGTAGATACGCTTTGAGGCAATTGCAGGAGACCTTTCGAGTGAAATTCCGTACTTCCATTTTGATGCTGTTGGCGGCTGCTTTGGGAATCCACGCGCAGACCCTGCGCGGGACAATCGGCGTCACCGTCCGTGACGGATCGCGCGCTGTGGTTCGCGAGGCGCAAATGACCCTCGTCGAAAAGGCCACCGGTAAAGAGCGCCGCGCGTCGACCGACGCCAACGGAGCTTTCGTTTTCAGCGCGCTGCCGCCAGGGGAGTATCGCCTCGTCGTCGACGGCCCCGGCTTCCGCAAGATCGCCCAGGAATTTGTCATCTCCGTCAACCAGGAGCAGCGCACCGAAATTCTCCTGCAACCGGGTGACCGCACCGAGACCGTCGAAGTCCGCGGCGCGTCCGAACTTCTAAAGACCGAAACAGTCGCGCTCGGCGTCGTAATCGACAACCAGCACGTCACGCAACTGCCGCTCGACGGCCGCAATTCATTTGAACTCGCGCTGCTCGCGCCCGGTGCCGCCGCCACCGCCCAAGGCGCCGCCGGCACGGCTCGCGGCGAATTCACCTTCCACTCGAACGGCGCCCGCGAAGACTCGAACGGTTTCCTGCTCGACGGCGTCTACAACGCCGATCCGAAATTGAACGGAGTTGCCGTCACGCCGCCCGTCGACGCCATCCGTGAATTCGAAGTGCTCACCGGCAACTACGACGCCTCCTTCGCGCGCAATGCCGGCGGTCAGGTGAACGTTGTGATGAAGAGCGGCACCAACAACGTGCACGGCACGCTCTACGAATTCTTCCGCGATCAATCGATGGACTCCCGCAACTTTTTCGCGCCTGCCGGTTCCGATCCGAAGTATCGCCGCAATCAGTTCGGCGGCGCCATCGGCGGACCCGTCGTCAAGAACCGCACCTTCTTCTTCGCCGATTACGAAGGCCGCCGCGCCGACGAAAGCGTTACTCGCACCACACGCGTGCCAACCGCGCTCGAACGTGACGGTAATTTCTCGCGCAGCAATCCCCGTACCCCGCCTATTGACCTCTTCGCGCAAATGCCGTTTCCCGGCAACATTATTCCAGCAACGCGCGTGCATCCCATCGGCCGCGGACTTACCGGTTTCTATCCGCAACCAAACATCGCCGACGGCGTCCGCAACTTCTCGGCCGCGCCCGACCTCCGCGATCGCAATCACTCCTTCGACGTCCGCGTCGATCACCAGATCTCGCGCAACTCCGATCTCGCCGTGCGCTACAGTTTCGGTGATCGCGATGCCTACGAGCCCTTCGCTGGTACGAACTTCGCGCAAGTGCCCGGCTTCGGCAACAACATCGACCGCCGCGCTCAGAATCTGATGATCGCCGAGACCCACGCCTTCAAACCCACGCTGCTGAATGAATTCCGCGCCAGTTTCACTCGTGTCGCCTTCGGCGTCGCGCACGAAAACCAAGGCAAGAGCCTCAACCGCCAAATCGGGCTTCCCGAGGTGTCCACTAACCCGCGTGATCATGGTCTCGCTTTCATCTCCATTGCCGGCTTCGGCTCCATCGGCGACGAATACAATAACCCGCAATTCGGCGTAGCCAACACCTATCAATTCCTCGATCACATTACCTGGACCCACGGCCGCCATCTTACCCGCTTCGGCTTCGACATGCGTGCGCACCAGCAGAACGCCTTCCGCGACGTGCTTGCTCGTGGCCTCATCAGCTTCACCGGTTTCACCGGCAACGGCCTCGCCGAAGCGCTCCAAGGCGTGCCGACGGTGACCTCGGTTTCGAACGTCGACAACTACCAGCACATGCGCGCCAAGAGCTACAACTTCTTTGCGCAGGAGCAATGGAAGCTCGCGCCGAACGCCACACTCACACTCGGTCTTCGCTACGAATTCAACCAGCCCCCCTACGACGCCGAAAACCGCGCCACGATCTTCGATCAATCCACGCGTTCGCTGCGTCGTCTCGGTTCGAACGGAGTTTCTCGCGGCGCCTACCTCGCCGACAAAAACAACTTCGCGCCGCGCATCGGCCTTGCCCTCACGCCTTTCGGACAGAACACCGTCATTCGCGCCGGCTATGGCTTCTATTACGATCAATCGCCGACGGCGCCCGTTGAAGGCATCTATTTCAATCGTCCTTACTTCAAGCTCAACACCTTCTTCATCGGCGAGCGCTACCTGCTCTTCCTCCACAATCCGTACCCCGCCGACTTCCCGATCCCCATCCCTGATTCCGCCGTCACCTATCAGCGCGACTTCCGCACCTCCTACATCCAACACTGGAGCTTCGGCGTCCAGCAGTCGCTCGGCCGAGGCCGCGTCTTCGAGCTTGGCTACGTCGGCA
>VFZQ01000464.1 GCA_016871135.1 Acidobacteriota bacterium
TACACGCGCCGCCGCTAACTCGCTATTGCAAGCATTCGGGTTAGCCCGCTTTGCCTGCCACATTTCGCTCTTTTTGCCCATTAGCTGCGAAGGTTGGGTTAGCCGAACAGGTCAAATCGCGCGCCAAGTTGTAGGACTTGATGGCTGATGCCTTGTTCGGTCGCCGCGGTGCGGAAGTCTTCCGGGTCGGCGGTGTTGAATTCGAACATGTCGTAGTGGCACGGGATGGTGAGCTCTGCGCCGATGGCTTTGGCGAGGCGGGCGGCGTCGCGGTGATCCATGTTGCCGACTTTGCCGTTGATCGGAAGGATCGCGATGTCGGCGTTGAAGCCTTTTAGCAGCTCGGCCTGGCTGTCATAGAGCAGCGTGTCGCCGGAGTGATAGATTGTGAAGCCGCCGGCCTTGACTACATAGCCGATGGTGGACGGCGATAGCGTTTCGTGCGCGGCGGGGACGGCGGTGAAGGTGAAGCCCGCCTCGGTCTTCGTTTCGCCGATGTGGAGGCCTGTCGGCCAGGCGGGATCGCAACCGAGGCGCTCGGCGACAAAGGCGCGATTGGCCTCGGGAATGATCAGGCGCTTCGGCTTCATGGCGTTGAGCGTCTCGGCGTCGAGGTGATCGGTGTGATTGTGCGTCGACGTTGCGACGTCGACGAAATCGAGTTCGTGCGGCGCGACGACGATCGGTTTGATGCGGACGTGCGGTTTGGCGGTGTTGGCGTATTTGCGCGTGAGCGAGTCCGACAGGTACGGATCGAAGCACAGCCAGTTGCCAGCGTGATGAACGAGGTAGCCGCTTTGTCCGAGCCACCACAGGCTCAGGACCGCATTCGGATTCGGGTCAAATTTCATCGCGAATGATCCTGGCGCCTTCGCACATCGCTTTCAATTTTCGCTTGGCGGCCCAGCGGGCGGTTTGGCTGAGGCCGCAGTCGGGCGCGATCGAAAGCTGCGCGGGCGAGACGTGCTGGAGACACTTGCGAATGCGGCTGGCGACGTCTTCGGGCGTTTCGATATAGTAACTCTTCACGTCGATGACGCCGACGCTCACGTCCATATGTTTCGCGAATTCGCCGATGAGTTCGAGTTCCGCGAACTCGCGGCTGGCCATTTCGAGGTGCACTTCGTCGACATGGAGCGAATAGAATGCGGGCACGAGCGGCGCGTATTGGCGGGGAGCGATGGCGCGGGCTTTGTAGTTGCCGAAGCAGAGATGTGTGCTCAGGCGGCAGCAGTCGCGGATCGGCGCGACGGTGCGGTTGAAGATGTCGACAAAACGCGCGGGATCTTCCTTATGCGCGTAGCAGGACATCGATGGCTCGTCGACACAGATCTCGTTGCATCCGGCGTCGACCAGCGCGACGAGTTCGTCGCGTACGATTGGCAGCAACTCTTCGGTCACGTCCCAGCGGTCCTTGCCGGCGAGGCGACCCGATAGGGTGTACGGTCCGGGTACCGACATCTTCAGCGCGGGGCCTTGTGGCGCGAGTCGCCTCAATCGTTCGAATTCTTCGATGGAGCCGAGTCCTCGTGGCGCTTTCAATGGGCCGGTGATTGCGTGTTTTCCGCGTTGATCGTGCGCGGGCGGGCCGAACTTGCGGATTGGCGCTGGTTCGAGCGCGATGCCGTCGATGTAGCCGTAAAAGGAGAGATTGAAGTCGAAGCGCGTCTGCTCCCCGTCGGTGATGACATCGAGGCCCGCGTCGACCTGATCCATGATTGCGGCGCGGGCGGCGTCGTCGCGCAGTTCGGCGAGATCGGCGGCGCCGAACTGATCGAGATGTTGCGCGGCGAATTCGAGCCAGCCGGGGAACGTGTAACTGCCGATGACAGTTGTTCGAATGGGCGTTGGTTGCATGTTACGGCGAGACCGCCCATCCGCCGTCGACATTGACGACCTGGCCGGTGATCGGCGCGGACTCTTCACTCAACAAGAACAGCGCGGTGCGTGCAACCTGCTCCGGTTCGAGTATGCCGGTGAGCGGCTGCTTCGATTCGATGTAGTGCATGATGGCGGGGTCGGACTGCGCGCGCAGGCTCATTGGCGAACGGACGAGGCCGGGGGCGATCACATTCATGCGTATGTGGTAGCGGGCGTAATAGGAGGCCGCGCCAGTGGTCATCGATTCGGCAGCGCCTTTCGCGGCGGCGTAGGCGTGCGCGGCGAAATAATCCGGCTGGGGATGGAATGCCGTGACCGAACCCATTTGCAAGACGCTGCCATGTTCACCGCGCGTGAGCCAGTAGTTGAGCGCGGAACGCGTCATGAGGAACATCGTACGAAGATTGGTGCGCAGCGTTTCGTCGAAGCCCGCGGTGGAGCAGTCGTGCAGAGGCCCGTCGCCCCACTGGCGGCCCGAGGCGCCGGCGCAGTTGAAGAGGGCGCGCAGTCCGCCGAGTTTGTCGACGGCTTCCTGGAAGGCGCGGTGTACTTCGGCTTCGTCGCGGAGGTCGGCGCGGACATCGGCGTTGTCTTCGAGGCCGACGGTGACGACTTGGTGGCCGCGTCCGCGGGCTAGCGCCGCCGTGGCCGCGGCGATGCCGGTGGAACCTGTGATTAGTATTTGACTCGAACCCATTTGTTCTTTCGCATCGACTCGTAACCGGCGTCGAGAATTGAATTGACGATGTAGCCGTCCTCGTAGGTTTCGCGCGGCGTGGCGCCGTCGCGGACACACTCGACGAAGTGGCGCATTTCGGCTTGGTAGCCGTAGGCAAAGGCCTCTTCGGGGAGCGGGCGCGTCCAGCCGAAATCGATGTCGGCCTTTTCGATTACGTACCCGGCGGGTTGCGATGTGAAACTCGATATCGGTGTGCCGCGCGTGACGTCGGTGAAGAGCGACCCTTCCGAGCCGTGGATTTCGTTGCGGAGATCGAGGCCGCCTTTTGTCGTCCACGACAGTTCACAGTGGCCGATGCCGCCCGATTCAAATTTGAGGACGAGCAGCGCGTTATCTTCGCCCTTGGTCTTGTTGTGGTGTACGAGATTGGCACCCCAGGCCATCACTTCGACGATCTTATTTTCCTTGCCGAAGAAGTAGCGCGCGGCTTCGACGCAATGGCAGGCGAGATCGTTCATCGCGCCGCCGCCGGTTTTTTCGACGTCCCAGAAGTGCGGCGAATGCGGGCCCGAATGCGACTCGCGCGATCGAACCCAGAGAACCTGGCCGATGCCGCCGTTTTCGATTGTCTCGCGCGCCTTGACGACGCATGGCGAGAAGACTTCCGTTTCGGCGTAGCCGTGGATCTTGCCGGCTCGACGAGCGGCGTCGAACATTTTGCGCGCGTCGGCGCGGTTGCGAGCCAGTGGCTTTGTGCAGACCTGATGGCGTTTGGCCGCCGAGAGTTTCAGCGACACGGGCAGGTGTTCTTCGTTGGGCAGCGCGATGATGAAGAGGTCGATGTCGGCGCGGGCGACGACGGCGTCGATGTCGGTCGACGATTCGGCGATCGACCAGCGCTTGGCGAATGCCTTGGCGCGTTTGGGCGTGCGGGAGTAGTTGACGACGACCTCGTGGCCGTTGACGTTGGCGAGGCCTTGCATGTAAAACTCGGCGACGAATCCGGAGCCGAGCATGGCGATGCGGACTGGTTTACTCATAGAGGTGGCGGAGGGATCTACGATACTCTTCGTAGAAGCGGTCGAGTTGTTCCGCGGCCGAGGTGTTGCCGACAAACTGATGCGACGGGAGGAGAACGGGCTTGACTCCTTTAGCCAGCAGCAGTTCGGCGGTTTCGACGCGCAGCATGTTGATGATCATCGCGCCGGTGAGCGTCGATGTGGGGCCGGTGCGCCATTCGAGGCCGGGCAGTTCGATGATGCAATCGCCGGGCGGGCACTGATTGTCGATAACGATGTCGGCGTGATCGATCAGTTTCGTTCCGGAACTGTGGCCCGAGGGCGCATTCTGGCAGTGCTGTTTCGCCACGATCGCGATGACGGGCAAGCTGCGCTTGCGTGCGCCGGCGGCCATTTCGACAATCACCGGGCGAATGCCGCTGGTGGAGATCACGATCATCGCGTCGTTAGGGCCGAAGTGAAAACTCTTGAGTAGCTCTTCGGCGTAGCCTTCGTATTTTTCGAGATGCAGTGGCGTGCGAAGGCCGTTGGCGCCGATGATCGAGGCGTGGTTCGACAGCGCGAGTTCGACCAGCGCGACCCAGCCGGTGAAGCAGCCTTGGCGCGGCGTCATCTCCTCGCACATCATGCGGGAGTGGCCGTTTCCGAAGAGGAAGACCAGACCGCCTTGGGCGATGCGATCGGCGCAGAGCGCGGCGGCGGCGCGAATGTTTGCTGTTTCGTTGGCCTTCAAAGAATGCAGTAGGGCCAGTGATTTTTCGAAGTAGGAGTCGAGGGCGCTCATGCGGGATCGCGGTGGACAGTTCCAAGGGAAAAAGCGGGGAGGCAGACGGCGATGTATTCGGCGCCTTCGTCGCCGGGCGTTGAGTAGCGCACCCATTCGCCCGCGGCTATGATGACGGCTTGGCCGGCGTTGACGGTAATCGCGCCGCCGGTGTGTTCCACGTGCAGCGAGCCCCTGAGCACAACGGTATATTCGTCGAACTCGGGGGTCTGGCCGGGTTCGACCCAACCGCCTGGGCTGCGCATGTGGGCGACAGACAGCGCCGTGGTTTGGCTGTTGACGCGGCCAATGTATTCGTCGATGAGTTTCGGTTTGTTGCCCGCCGCGGCGATGCGCGTGGGGGCCTGAATGAGCGTAGGCATGAACAAACCACTGTATCGAAAACAGGGCCCGAAAATTGAAAGAGCCGGAAATAGTTCCGGCTCGCTATCGGAGGAATAATAAACCTAGCATGGAAGGTTGCCCTTCAGCCGCCTTGGGTTAGTTCCACTATAACACGTTCTGTGCGTCCTGGCTAGAGGAAATTTCGATTTCGGCGAATAGGGAAAAGTGGTTAGCCAAACGGGGTTAAATCAGAAAGTCATCCGAGCGCCGAGTTGGACGACGCGGGCCCCTAGTGTTGAGGTGATTCGGCCGAAATTCGCCGCAGTGATGTTTGTCACCACGCCGGAAAGCATTGTTGAGT
>VFZQ01000465.1 GCA_016871135.1 Acidobacteriota bacterium
CGACCCCGACAAGATGGTCAGCTTTTCGAGCTACGCCAAGCACCGGATTAAGGGTGCGATTCTCGACAGTCTGCGCCAACTCGACTGGGCCAGCCGCGATCTTCGCCGCCGGCACAAACAGCTTGAAGCCGCGACGCGCGAACTCGCCGGCGAACTGCACCGGGCGCCGTCGGAAGCCGAGATTGCCGACCGCATGGGCGTCGATGTCGACCGCTGGCGCCAGATGATGATCGACCTTCGCAACGTCGGTCTGGTCAGCGCCTCGCAGCGGCCCGCCGAGCAGGACGAGTTGCCGGCGCCGGACTTCCCCGCCGCGCAGGAGTTGCAGCCGGACCGGATGTGCTCGCAGCAGCAGTTGCGCTCCGCCTTGGGCGAAGCGATGAAGTGCCTGCCGGAGCGATATCAGAAGGTGGTGGCGCTCTACTACACCAACGAGCTGACGATGAAGGAGATCGGCGGGATGCTCGGTATCAACGAGAGCCGCGTTTCGCAGATCCACAAGACGGCGCTTGAGAAAATGGCGAATGTGATGAAGGAAGCGGGGATTTACTCGAGCGCGGCGTTTTAGGGCGGCCAGCGCTGGCTCGATCCTATCGGAATTCCAGCCGGTACGGCATCAGCTTCAGCATCGACCCCTGGCGCATCAACTCCATCGGCATGCCGCCGGTCCATTCGCGCACTTGGCGATCAACGCCCAGCTGCACCGCGCGTTCGATACTGACGTTCGTATCGGTCGACTTGGCCAGCAACTGCTCGAGCAGCGTCTGCTTGCCCGGATAAAGCACCAGCCGCACCTGCTTGTTTTTGTCGATCTTGGCGCGCTCCTTAATCAGTTCGACGGCGCGGTCCAAGCCGCCAAGTTGATCGACCAGCGACTCGTCCTTCGCCTGATTGCCCATCCAGACGCGGCCTTGGGCAACGGCGTGAATCTCCTCGAATTTCTTCTTGCGGCTCTCGGCGACCAGGCCGACAAACGTCTTATAAACCGAATCAACGCCCTCGCGGAGCTTCTTCTTGCCCTCATCGTCGAGCTTGTAATACTCCGAGTCGATGATCGCGTTCTTGCCGCGTTGCACGACATCCTTGGTCAAGCCAACCTTGTCGTAAAGCCCCTTCAGATTCACCTTGCCGAAGATCACGCCGATCGAACCGGTAATGGTTGTCGGATACGCCAGCACCGGGTCGCCGGTCATCGAGATGTAGTAACCGCCGGATGCCGCGACATCGGCCATCGAGATGATCATCGGCTTTTTCTTGCTCAGCAACTTGGCCTCGCGCAAGATTTCGTCCGAGGCTACGGCGTCGCCGCCGGGCGAATCGACACGAAGGATCACGCCTTTAATCGACGGGTCCTTGCCGACCTGCTGGAACATCTTGGACATCTGCGCCGGCGTGATCTGGCCTTCATCGCTGAAGGGATCGGGGGTCGATCCGCCGCGGACAATAGGGCCCTCACCGACGATCACGGCGATCCGGTCGCGGCCTTCCACACCGGACACCGTCGTCTTTGAATACTCGCTGATGCCGACGCGATTGATATCGACGCCGATTTTGGCCTTCAGCTCATCGAAAAACTCGTCTTCGTACTTAAGCGCGTCAACCAGACCCGCCGCCAACGCTTGCTCGGCGAGGAAAGGCCCCTGATCGAGAATCTTCTTGACGTCCTCGGGCGATTTCTTCCGCGCGCCGCCGATGGTCGTGGCCAGGTCGCTGTACAGAACATCGAGCACGGAGTTGAGCACCTCGCGCGTTTCCGGCGTCATATTCGTCCGCGTGTAGGTGTCCAGGGCGTCCTTGTATTTGCCGGCGTGCTCGGCTTCAAAGACGACGCCGAGTTTGTCGAGGCTGCCTTTGAAATAGGTGACTTCGGCGCGCAGGCCCTTCATGTCGAGCAGGTCCTCGGGCACCATGAATACCTTGTCGCCGGCCGTGGCGAGGTAGTATTCGGGCGTGCGCGGCGCGCGCAGAAATACGTACACCGGCTTGCCGGACTTCTTGAAGTTCACCAGCCCGGCGCGGATTTCATGCAATTTCGCCCAACCGACGCCGAGGCCGCGCGGCATTAGCGCAATCGCCTTTATCTTCGGATCGGCGGCGGCCTTATGGAACGTGCGCCAAAGTTCGGTGACGGTCGGCGGCGCCGCGCCGCCGAGGAATGGCAACGGCATGTCGGCCTGCGGCTTCTCGGGAATCGCGCCTTCGAGGCGCAATACGAGCGTCGAGTCTTTCTCGACCGTCTTTTCCTGGCTGCCAATCCTGGCGAAAACCACGAACGCGACAAACCCGAAGATGCCTGCAATCACCAGGCCCGATAGAACACCGAGGAGGAATTTTTTCATATGTTGGACCGGCCTACTCGCCGTTGATAATGAGATCGACTCGCGAGGCAACGTCCTTGAGGTACTTGGCGTCGCCACCGGAGAGCTCAACCGTCATGTAGCCCTTGTAGCCGATGTCCTGAAACGCCTTGTGGACCTCTTTCCAGTCGATATCGCCTTCGCGCAGGTTCACAAATTCAGGTACGTTGGCGCGAACGACCATGTTCCGCCGGTTGCGGAAGTCCTTCAGATGGACCTTGGCGATACGGGCGGCGCCGAGCGTGCGAATCCAGTCCTGCGGGAAACCGTAGAGCACGATGTTGCCGACATCGAAATAAGCCTTCACCCACGGACTCTGAAATTCATCGACGTAGCGCGCGAACTCCATGGGCGAGAGCAGGAATTTGTTCCAGACGTTCTCGACGGCAATGACGACCTTGTTCTTCTCGGCGCTCGGAATCAGCTTGCGCACCTGCGCCTGGGAACGTTTGTAGGCGTCGGCGTAGCCGGTGGCGGCATTGACCACGCCCGGGACGAGCAGCACGGTATTGGCGCCCCAGGCGGCGGCATTGCGGATACTCGTCTCCATGCCCGCCATGCTCTTGTCGACCGCCTCGGAGTCGGACGAGGACAACGGGAACTGCCAGTGCAGCATGTTCATCACCGAGTGGATCGGCACACCGGTGGCCTGCGACGCTTTCGCCATCTCGGCCTCAATCGCGGGGTCATCGACGGTCTGGCCTTCGACGGCGTCGAAACCGGAGTCCTTGGCGAGTTGGAACTTGTCCTTGATGCTCAAGTCTTTCGGGAGCATGGAAACAAGGACGCCCTTCTTAACGGGCAGTTTCTTGGCGCTATCGGCGGCAGCGGCAGCCAGTGCGGAGGCGGAAGCGATCAGAGAGCGTCGGGTCATGGAAGTTTCCTCGGTTCGATGATAGCGAAGTAATGAGCGGCACACAAAAAAAGGCCGGATATTCCGGACATGCGTCCGCGAAAAATCCGGCCAGGAGTGGTGGGCGTCAGAAATTGGAATGGTTGGGGCCGCGCAGGGTAACGACCGCACTCCAGACATACGCTGATGCGAACCGTTCGACCCTATGGGCTCTTTGGGAGCCATGCACCAAGGACTCGCTGACGCGGCCGGTGCGCTTTTCTTAAAACAGTGCACGGACCGGCTTGTGCGGCCTGTGCGCAGGCCCTAAACCAAGTTGGGGATCTTGATGATTTTCTTCTGGATGGCGTACTGCACAAGCTGGGCTTTGTTGTGAATGTCGAGCTTGCGCATCAGGTTGAACTTGTGGGCTTCGACCGTTTTGACGCTCAGGTTGAGGTCGCAGGCGATCTCCTTGACCGATTGCCCCTCGGCGAGCATCTTCAGCACTTCGCGTTCCCGCGTGGTGAGCGCGGCGAAGCGCGGCAGCCGGTTGGCCGACTTGATGCGCGACCGGAAGTCGTCGACCAGTTGCGACAACATTCGGGGACTGAGATAGCTTCCGCCGCGAATCACGTCGCGAACGGCCGCGATAAGTTGTGGCGAAGGGCTATCCTTAAGCACGTAGCCGGCCGCGCCGACCTCCATGCCTTCCACCAGATAGTCCTCGTCGTCATACATCGTAAGGAAGAGAACCTTTGTTTCGGGCCGATTCTTCTTGATCTGACGCGTCGCCTCGAAGCTGCTCAAGCCGGGCATGCCGATGTCCATCAGCACAACGTCGGGTTTCAGTTCGTTGGCGCGGTCGACGGCATCGCCGCCATTTGCCGCTTCGCCGATCACTTCCATGTCCGCCTCGGCGGAGATGAGAGTGCGAATGCCCTGTCGAAACAGTGTGTGATCGTCTGCCAGTAGGATGCGAATCTTTGCCATGTTGATGTTCCGTTTTCCGTTACTTGAATTCTGTATTTTTCCCGCCGCTGCTATGTGTTTCTGACGCTTGCGGCGGTTTGCTGCTGGGTTTGTTGTTCCCGCGTTCCTGGCTAACGTGCGCGAGCGTGTCGCACCGGCGCGGTGGCCGGCATGTCAGCCTCTCTAGGTAACGGCAACTCGATTACGATTCGAGTTCCTCCGCCTCTGGTGCTCTTTCGGCGAGACATCCTTTTCTCACCGTTTGATCCAGCCGCGTCCTGCCGCTGGAGGGTCGAAACACCCGGAGTACTATCGATTTGAAACGTTCCTCCGAGAAGAGCCACTCGCTCACGCATCCCTGATAGTCCGAAGGACTCGCGCCTTGCAAACGCCTCTTCCACGTTAAAGCCGATGCCGTTGTCTTCAACGTTCAGCCTCAAGTATCCATCGGCGGTCGAGAGCGAAAGGTTTACAGTGTTCGCCTGAGAATGTTTCGCGATATTGTTGAAACACTCCTGTACGAGTCGGTAAACAATCATCTCCGTCCGCTTGGGTAATACCCCTAGACGCTGGAGTGATAGCTTGACTTTCGCGCCACTTACCTGACGGAACCGGTTCACCAGTTGCCGCAGCGCAGCGCCCAAGCCGAGCGACTCCAGAACCGCCGGGCTCAGCGCGGCGATCAATCGACGAATCTCCAAAATCGTCCGCTCCGTCGTTTCGCGCGTTTCGCGCAGTTTCGCGCGATGGTCGGGCATCGAGTCCGGAAGCGACTCTTCAATCATCTCCATCTGCAGTCGAATGCAGAGCATCGATTGGCCGCTTCGTCGTGCAGTTCGCGGCTGATGCGCCGGCGTTCGGCCTCTTCGACATGCAGCATGTGTTC
>VFZQ01000466.1 GCA_016871135.1 Acidobacteriota bacterium
TATTACCAGGGCGCGCTCGATATTTTCGTGGAGCTCAAAAAAGAGGGACGATCGAACTTCGCCAACGAAGAAGAGGTGCAGCGTATCAACGAGCAACTCGCGGCGATCGCGAAACGCAAGCCGTGAAGAAGTGGCTGGGCCGATTCAGGAATCCGCTTGCCGCGGACACGCCTCGGCGCGGCCAACGGCCTGGAAAACCGACGTTTCGGAGCCGTATCTTCGCGGCCTGCGCGCTTCTCGCGAAAGCGATGGCCTGCTTCTACGTTTTCTGGATCGGATCTTTCCTGCTGCTGAAGTGGATCGATCCGTGGACGACCGGCGTGCAGATGCAGCGGCGTGTGGAGTCGTGGTTTAAGCCGGGGAAGTATGAGAAGCGATACGCGCCGGTCGATTTGACGAGGATTTCGCCCCAACTCCGTAACGCGGTGGTGGCGGCCGAGGACGGGAACTTTCACAGACATTGGGGGCTGGATCCTGGCGCGATGGCGGAGGTGGCGCGCGAAAGCGCGGGCAAGGGACGGGTGCGGCGGGGTGCGTCGACGATTACACAGCAGCTTGTGAAGAATCTGTTTTTCACAACACACGCCAATCCGGTGCGGAAGGTGATTGAGTGGACGCTGGCGCCAGTCGCCGAAGTGATCCTCGGCAAGGAACGGATTTTGGAGTTGTACTTGAACGTGATCGAGTGGGGGCCGGGTTTGTATGGCGCCGAAGCGGCGGCGCGGTATCACTATCGCGCGAGCGCGGCGTCGTTGTCGCGGGATCAGGCGGCGCGAATGGCGGCGTGTGTCCCCGCACCTAGAAGGCGAAGGCCCGCCGCGATGAATCAGTACGCGGCGATTATCGATGCGCGGATGCGGATGATGGGCTATTGACCGCTTCGCCGAAACTGCGTTGCACAGCGCGGCGGATTGGGGCGGGGACATCGAAACGGTCAAAGGAATCGACGCCGCACCAGAACACTTCGCGCACCTCTTCCGAGCCGCCCAGAACCGGCGACGACGCCTGAAAGCGGTAGATCAGATCGTGGTGTAAGTGAAACGGGTCCTTTTTCCGCGCGGGAATGAAGTGCACGTCGAGGCCGACCAACCTGGGCGTTGCCGATGCGTCGATTTGCACGCCACTCTCTTCTTCTGCCTCGCGGCGGGCGGTGGAGGCGGGGTCGGTGTCGATCCCGATCTCGACGTGGCCGCCGGGCAGCAGCCAGCGGTCGAGCTTGGCGTGATGGACCAGCAACACGGCGGGTTCGGAGGGATGGAGCACACACGCTGTGCCGGTGAGGTGGCCGGGCTCGAATTGATCGCGCGAGAACGGGGCGGGCGTTCCGCGCAGAAGGCCGAGAATCAATTCCTGGCTTTTGGCGGCTTCGCCGTCGGCGGGGTCGCTCCAGGAAGCCACCAGAGCGGCGACCGAGGCGGCATCCACCTACAAATTCCTCTTCAGGAAGTTGATGATATGGTAGCCGTCCAGGAACTTGAATGGCGTTTCACCCATCGTGTAGTGGCCGCACGGCAACGAGACAACTTTGTTGGCGATGCCGAGCTCTTGGACGCGATTGATGATGTCGAGGGAGAGCTTCGGAATGAACGTCGTATCGTACTTGGTGTAGATGAACAGCGACCGCTTGTGCTTGTGCGCGGCCAGCTTTTCCAGGTAGTTGACGGGGCTGATGACATCCCAAAGCGCGCGGAGGCGGTCCAGATCCAACTGCTCTTGGAGGCCCTTCTTTACATGGAGGGTCGACAGGCCGGTCCAGACGACATCGGCGACGTAGGTGGAGCAGTGATTAAAGACATTGACGGCGATGCGCTCGTCGTGCGCCGAGGCGAGGCAGGCGTAGCAGGACCCGATCGAGGTGCCGCAGATGCCGACGCGGGTATAGCCTTGGCTATACAGCCAGTCGATCATGGCGCGGATGTCGGCGACCGCCTGGCGGGTAGCGTCGATGGTACGGCCGATGTTGGAGGACATGGCGAAATCGGCGCGATTGAGTTCGGCCGGCATGCGGTAGTCGTGATAGGGAAGGCTGAGACGTACCGCCGAAAGCCCGAATTTCGCCATCCCGGCGCAAAGACCACCGTGTTGATCGCGGCTGGCGTTCCAGTGCGGGAGCACGATTACGGCTTTCCCGTTAGGGTTCTTTGCGGGGAACCACTGTCCGTGAACTAAGTTATTCGCCGGATACGGGGTTCGGACAGACGACGTGAATCTGACGAAACCGCCTTCGAGGCGAAAGTCTTCGGGGGTTTGATAGGAGAAGAACTCGTCGCTATGGGCGATAGCGGCCCGGTTGAGGCGGAGGAGCCACTGCTCGGGAGTATCTCCATTCTTCTCAGCACGTTGAAGGGTCGGCCAGCCATCGGACCATTCGTCGCCCCACTCAAATGGCCGGACGACACGGTCGGTGGAACGAAAGCAGAGACGGTGCTCCCAATCGTTAATCCAGCGGGTGTACAGAGCGCTTATCATCAGTAGAATGAAACGGTTACGTGAAACGGGCGGCGGTCGGCGCGCTGTGACGTAGCTCCTGTTTCCATATTGTACCAGTGCGGCGCGTTGTGGCTAGGGATTTGACCTGACCCACCGCACTATTCTGCCCTAACCGTGTCGAGATTTGGTCAGTTTCGCGGACAATAGCAGAAGGAGACCCCATGGTCTGCCGCTACTGTCGAAACCCAATCGGAATCATACAACGTCTTGTCGACAAGGAGTTCTGCTCCAAAGAGCATCGGACTGCCTATTCGGCCCGTTCCGCCCGCGCCTTGCGCGAGATGGGCGAGTTCACCTATTCGGTGGCGGATGTGTTGCGTGATACCGACGAGTTCGCGGTTCCGAAGAAAAAACGCGGGCAGGCGGCCGGACCGCGTTCAATGGCGACCGTTCTGGCGCTAGCCGGGCTGAGTTTGGCTGGGTTGATCATCGTGGAACGGATGGGAATCGACGCCGGACCGAAACCGAAGAAAGAACGGGATGGCAGCCGGCAGGGCGCCTTCGCGACAGCGGTCGGCGGGTTGATCGACCGGTTGCCGAAGTCGGCGACGGGCGGAATCACGATAGAAGATCGTTTCCAGACCGGGTTACGAAGTTGGCTGCCGGCGCCGGGCAGCGGGCCTGCCGGGTGGCGCTCGGAGAACGGTCTGGTGAAGCCGGGCGGTTTGCGTATTTGGAACGAATCGCGCAACCTGGCCGATTACAGCTTTCAGTTTGAAGGCCGGGTAGAGTCCAACTCACTCGGATGGGTCGTGCGCGCGCCGAACCATCACAACTACTATGCTTCCAAGCTTTTGATCCCTGAGAAGGGCTCGTCGACGCGACCCGAGATCGTCCGTTTCTCGGTCATTCAAGGCCAAGAGTCACGCCGCCTCCACTTGCCGATCCCGGTTGCGCTCTCGCGCGAGGAGTTCTATCAATACGAGGTCAAGGCCGTTGGAGACCGCATCGTAACGCTGGTTGGCGGACGGGTTGTTGACCAGTGGCGCGATGCGCGCTTCCGGACGGGCGGCGTCGGGTTCTTTAACGAGCGCGGCGATAAGTCGTCGATTCGCTGGGCCAAACTGAACGAAGGCGAGAGCCTGGCCGACAAACTGCGCAGCTATTTGACCTTCGGGTTGATCGTCCCGATTACATAGCCCAGTCGAGGATAATCTTGCCGCTCTGGCCGCTGGCCATCTTCTCGAAGCCTTCGAGGAAGTCGTCGAAGCCGAAACGGTGCGTAATGACCGGACTCAGGTTCAAGCCCGATTGCAGCATAACGGTCATCTTGTACCAGGTCTCGTACATTTCGCGGCCGTAGATGCCCTTGATCGTGATCATGTTGAAGATCACTGTATTCCAGTCGATCGACATCTCGCCGCCGGCGGGGATGCCCAGCATGGCCACCTTCGCGCCATGAGCGAGGTTGGCCAACATGCCTCGAAACGCGGCCGGATTACCGGACATCTCCAGGCCGACGTCGAACCCTTCGGTCATTCCAAGTTGCTTCTGCACCTCTTCGAGCGGCGTCTCCATCGGGTTCACGGCGAGCGTGACGCCGAGTTTGCGCGCCAGTTCGAGGCGATACGGATTCACGTCGGTGATGACCGTGAAGCGCGCGCCGGCGTGTTTGGCGACGGCGGCGGCCATGATTCCGATCGGTCCGGCGCCGGTAACAAGCACGTCCTCGCCCAAAACCGGGAACGACAGCGCGGTGTGCACGGCGTTGCCAAAGGGATCAAAGATGCAGGCGATGTCACGATCGATGCGCTCGTCGTGATGCCAGACGTTGGACATCGGCAGCGAAATGTATTCGGCGAAACAGCCGGGGCGATTCACGCCGACGCCGCTGGTGTGAGCGCACAGATGACGCCGGCCGGCCAGACAGTTCCGGCACCGCCCGCAGACCACGTGGCCCTCGCCGCTGACCAGCATGCCCGGCGAGAAGTCGCTGACGTTGGAGCCGATCTTGACGATCTCGCCGACGAACTCGTGCCCGATGGCCATCGGCGTCTTAATGGTCTTGGCCGCCCATGCGTCCCACTTGTAGATGTGCACGTCGGTGCCGCAGATGGAGGCGCGGAGGACGCGAATCAGTACGTCGTTGATTCCGATTTCCGGGACCGCGATCTCTTCCATCCAGAGGCCGGGCGCCGCCTCGCGTTTGACGAGGGCTTTCATCAGGGAGGGCATATTCAGATGGTAGCGGAAGGCGTTGGGCCGCGATATGGGCGATGGCGCCGCCGAATGAGTTGCGCTACGATGTAGGCGATGTTACCTGAAGTCGAAGCTGTCGAGAAACTGGTGAAGCAACTGAGTCCCGAAGGCCTGAGCGAATTTCGCGGGTGGTTTGCGGAGTACGAAGAGGACCTATGGGACGCGCAGTTCGAAGCTGACGTACATGCCGGAAGGCTCGACGATCTTGGCGCGCGCGTTGCGCGATTATGAGGAAGGGCGCACGACGCCGTTGTGACGCACAGGGCGACGGCGGAGTTCTGGTCCTGCTATGGATCTCTACCCGTCAAAGCCAGGGAGATTGCGGACCGAATGT
>VFZQ01000467.1 GCA_016871135.1 Acidobacteriota bacterium
ACCGCCGCGAGTTTGAACTCGCGGTTGAACTTTCTTCGTGACACGGACATGACTCAAATTCTCCTTTGGGAATTTTTGTGTGTCTAGACTCGTGTCTCAAATTTGGGGACAACTCCAACTGGTCGCGCGCCTCACGCGCCGCTGGGTTCAATTCGGCCTCTTCGGCCACGTCGTTTTTTGCATCCTCGTCGCCGCCATCCGGCAAACGCTGAACCGCTAGAATAGAGGGAGATGCAACTTCTCCAGGCGGGCAATCACCAGCTCGTATTGATGGAATACGATCTGGACGCCGTCACAACACTGGCCAATCAAGCCGAGTTCCAAGTCGAAATTCAGGACACTCCGCGCGCCTTGATCTTCGACCTCTGGGCGCAAAATCGCGAAACGCCCTTGTTGCTCTTCGACGCCGCCGAACCGTCCAATCTCGGCTGGTTTTCCCGCTGCCAGTTCTACGTCGACGGCGCCACCGGCAACGTCCTCCAAACGCCCATCTCGCTCGCCAACAAACGCGACCGCTCCGGCCACCTCCAACCCGACGGCCTCCGCCTCCGTCTCGCCAAGGAAGCGCCGACAAACTTCCGCCTGCCCGGCAAACAACCCCTCAGCGAACAGGTCATCTACGGCCTCTTGTTCAATTTCCTGCAAGCCCTGCAGCAAGTCGGCGTCGCCGTTTGTGGTGGTCCGATATTCCTGCCTCTCACGCGCACTAAAGCCCGCTAGTTCAGCCGGAGTATTCCTTACCGATAGCGCTCGCGGTCCATTCTCCGCTCGCACACCCGCGTGCGAAATTGAGGGTGTCCGAAGAGCATATGTTGTCGGAGGATTACTCTTCGGCTCTCTCTTTGCCGATTCGGCGGCCGGCTTCACCTCCCTGAAGCCGGCTTTTTTTCAGAGTGCTACCGGAACGAAACGGTTACGGCGTTAGCGCGAACCCCGTTCGCGGTCAACGAAATCTCCGCGTTCGCCCGTCCCGCCAGTGAGCGCGGAATCGGTCCAAGGTTCACTTGGTCCAACCCCGCGAATTCCGGCTGCGCGGCGAAGCCGAGCACCGGCACACCGGTGCCGCCGATCGTCGCTTGCACCGCCGAAGCGCCGCGCAACCCCGTGCCGAAAAGCGTTAGATAGACATCGCCGCCGGAAAGGTCGACCGGCGCCGGCGCCAGCGTCGCCGGATCGAACAACAGCCCGGACGTGCGCACACCACTCGCCGACACCGCGAGCCATACCGCGGCCGCCACGCCTCGGCCCTGCGCGTTCGCCGAGTACAAACCCGGCGCGACAGCCGCCAATTCAACCGTCGCCAAAAACGTCTCATCGCCGCCGTTTTGCGCGCCGATCGTCGCCGTCCCCGCCGCCAGTCCCGCCGGCACGATGAAGTTGATCTGCCCCGGCGACACCGCGATAAGCCTCGCGCCGCGTCGCACGCCATTGCGATCGCGCACGCCTACCGTCGTGCCCAGAAGATCTAACGGCAGCGGCACGGTCGCCGCCGCGCGCAACTCCGGCGCCAGATTCGTCCCAAATACCGATGCAATCGAATCCGGCGCGATCGGTTGTGTGCGGTCAAAGCTCGCCGAATTCACGGTAACAAGCGCGGGCGTGGCGGGAGCGGCCGAGGAACACTCCGCGTCGTATGGCGGATCGGCCGGCGTCGCGGGCGGCTTCGCCGTCAGCGCGATCGTGGGCCCGCCGTTGGCCGAAACCCAGTTCCACAACACGTCGTAAAAACTCAACCGCGTCCCGTTCAACGTAACGTGCTTCGAGAAAAACGTGTTGCTATCAAGCGTAATGTGGACGCCGCAGTTCGGCGCGTATGCGCCCGGCGATTTCGTCATCTGCGCCCGCTCGGGCGATAGCTCGCGCATCCGTGTGAACTGTGTCATCTCGTCGTGCGACGCGCGCGCGAATTCGGCCCGAGTCTTGTACAGCGTTGTCGTCTCAAAATCCTTGATCTTGTTGGAATCGAGCAGATCGGTGCGGTTGAAGATTGGCGTCGTCACGTGATTTTGCGTAACGAAAACACTGTCCGAACAGATCCACGGCCGCGTCGCGTTCAGTTGCAAACAGGAAGCATCGTATTGCGCATCCCACGCCTGCGTCATCTTCGCGTGCATTGCCGTCTGCTGCACGGTGTAGGGGTCGTTCGGATCGCCGATCGCCAGCAAGGAAACCCCGTCTGAGTTGCCATTGATGCCCGCATCGGTCAGCGCGGCATAAACCGCGTTCGGCATGCGGGCTCTGAAAATTGCGCCAACGCGGTCGGCATTCATCCGCGTTCCCGCCGACCCCGCTGAACTGCCGGTGTAATAGACATGCGTCGCGTTGTCGAGCGGCGGCAGCAACGGCCGTCCCTGCGCGTCGTTCAATCCCGTGCGCAGCGCGTCGAACACGGCATCGATAATCCGCGCCCCCTTGAATTGCGCCTTGAACGACCGGTTCCCATCGCTCAGCACCGAGTCGGTCTTCCGGCCGATCCACAGGTCCGACGAGCAGTAGTAGACGTAGACCTGATTGTAATTGCCGAATTCGTTCGACGCCGTACGACTGAAAATCCCCGCGCCTCCCATCGTCGCCGGTGCGTATTTTGACGACATCTTCGAAGCGTCGTAAAAGCCGGTCCCACACCAACGCTCCAGGCACTGCGCATAGTCGTTACACGCGCCGCCTTCCTGGTTGTGAATGATCCACTTGTTATCGACCGGACCCATCGAATCGCGCGCCCCGGCGGCCGCCCGCCGGACATACATGATCGCCGGCGAACCGTCGTTGCAAACGGCCTCAGGAGCGTTCAGGGTCACCTTCACCAGATCCGTCCCGCGCGGAACGTGCGACGGGTAAAAGTCCGGTGCCGACACCCGCGCCGGCCGCCCAGTCGGCGTCGGACAAAAATTAAGTTCGGATAGCGATACCTGCGCCGATAGCGCCGCGGCCGTTACGACCGCGAGGACGAGTCTCTGCATGCCATGTACCTCGGACAAATTCGCGAAGAAGTATCAGTGTGTCTCGTGCAGCGGCGCGCCCGTCTCGCGGATCAGAACCTCTTCCACCTCGGCCCGATACTCATCGAGCAGCGCCTGGCTCTCGGCCTCGAATCGCATCACCAGCACCGGCTGCGTATTCGAAGCCCTCACCAGCCCCCAACCCTTCGGAAAGATCACGCGCGCGCCGTCGACATCGACGATCTTCCGCGTCTTCGTGAAGTGCGCCGCCACCCGCGCGACGACGTCGAACTTCGTCTCATCGTGCGCTTCCAATCGAATCTCCGGCGTCGACACCAGTTTCGGCAGTCCATCGAACTGATGGCTCAACGGCTGGCCGCTCTTCGAGACGATCTCCATGATTCGGCAGGCTGCGTACAACGCGTCGTCGTAGCCGAAATAGCGGTCGGCGAAGAACATGTGGCCCGACATTTCTCCGGCAAGATCCGCCTTCTCGTCCTTCATCTTCGTCTTGATCAGCGAGTGCCCCGTCTTCCACATAATCGGCCGCCCGCCCAGCCTCGCCAACTCGTCGTACATTACCTGACTGCACTTCACTTCGCCGATAAACGTCGCACCCGGCTTGCGTGTCAGGATCTCCCGCGCAAACGCGAGCATCAGCATATCGCCGTACACCGGCTCGCCGTTTTCGTCGACAGTTCCGATGCGGTCCGAATCGCCGTCAAAACCAATCCCCAACTCAGCGCCCGTCTCGCGAATCTTCGCGACAAGATCGGTCAGGTTCGACATTACCGTCGGATCCGGGTGATGATTCGGAAACGTCCCGTCCATGTCGAAATACAGGTTCGTCGATTCGACATTCAACTTCGCCAGAATCTTCTCCATCACCGGCCCTGCCGTGCCGTTGCCCGCATCGACGACAACTTTTATCCGCCGCGGAAACGAGAACCCGCTCACAACCGCATCGACATAGTCGTCGACAATATCGATCTCGCGATACGATCCCTGGCCCGTTGCGTAGTCGCGATTCTGAATCAGGTGCAGCAAATCCTGAATGGCGTGCCCGTGCAGCGAGCCCTCGCCGCACACGGACTTGAAGCCGTTATAGTCTTTCGGATTATGGCTGCCCGTGATCATCACCGCGCCGTCGGCCTTCATCTTCATCGCCGAAAAGTAGGTGACCGGCGTCGGCACCACGCCCAGATCGGTGACATGACACCCGGAGGCAATCAACCCCGTCCGTAGCGCCAGATTCAGGCGGTCTCCAGAAAGCCGGCAATCGCGCCCGATATTCACATTCGGTCCCGCGTTGCGCTGAAAATAAGTGCCGAGGGCAAGTCCAAGGTGTTCCACACCTTCGCTCGTCAGATCCCGTTCGGCGATTCCGCGGATATCATTCTCACGGAAGATCGTCGGATTCAACATAGATATTTTTCAGCGTAACAGAAGCGGCCCGCGGAAGAGCCTTTGCGTGTGGACTTTCCGGCCGCGGAGTGTCGAATTCACTGCTAGCATTGGCTGTTTGCGTTCTCAACCGCAGCTACAATAATTCTGAGGATGTCGCCATGTCGGAGCAGGTTCAATCGATAGTACAAGCCGTTCGCAGCTTGACCGCCGAGCAGCGCAGGGAACTGATGGAGACATTGGCCACCGTCGAGACATCTCGGACGCAGGTCACCGCCAGCCGGCAGGAACTCGTCCGAGCGATCAAGGGGAAATACCGCAATGTCCCCACCTCCAGTGAGTCGTTCATGAGCCGGAAAAGGGAAGACGTCGCCCTGGAATCCTGGTCGTGATCTTTGTACTCGATGCGAGCGCTATGATCGCGATATGTCGCGAAGGGGCCGTCCAACCAGGACTGCGCCGCCGGGCGTATCGCCATCGACGCCCGGCCCGACATTGCTGCCCTAAGAACCCGAGCGCCGTACCGGTCTCCTGCTATGCACGGCGATCAGGCGACCTGTGCTCCAGCGGGCACTATTGAGTCCCGCATAATATAGAGACGACTTTCAAGCGTCCGGTGTAAACTGGGATATGGGCAACCCTGCAGGCGTGCGTCGTGATTTCGATTCGCTCGAGAAG
>VFZQ01000468.1 GCA_016871135.1 Acidobacteriota bacterium
TCTGCTGCTCGTCTTCACGGCGAATCCCGAGGACTACACGGCGCGTGGAAAAATCATCACGCCGCTGAAAGATCGCATTGGCAGCGAGATCCGCACGCACTATCCGGCAACCGTCGAGCTTGGCATGGAAATCACATCGAACGAAGCGTGGACCACGCGGTCGAACGCCGCGCGCGTGACCGTGCCGAAGTACATTCGCGAAGTTGTCGAAGCGATCGCGTTCCTGGCTCGCGACGACAAACGCGTTGACAAGCGCTCGGGCGTGTCGCAGCGCATGCCGATCACCGTGATGGAGAACGTTGTGTCGAACGCCGAACGCCGCGCGCTCGCCAATGCCGAGGCCGACGCCGTTCCACGCATCTCCGATATCTACGCCGCGCTGCCATCGATTACCGGCAAGATCGAACTGGAATACGAAGGCGAGTTGAAGGGCGGGGAAGCGGTGGCGCGCGATCTGATCCGCATGGCCGTCGGCCGCGTCTACAGCAGCTACTTCGAGGGCATCAATGTTGCGATGACCGTGAAGTATTTCGAACGTGGCGGCGCGGTGCGCTTCGATGCGTCGACGGGCGCGGCGGCGATGATCGAGCAGTTGATGATGGTCGATGGCTTGATGGAAAAAACCCGCGCGCTGGGCCTGGGCGCGTCGGAATCGGACGCGATGCGCGCCTCGGCCGGCGAGTTCGTTCTCGAAGGATTGTACGCGCACCGCCGCATCAGCCGCAGTGAAGAGCTGGGCTTCCACGGTCCCGAACAACGGCGGCGTCCGGAGCCCGAACCGGAACCCGAAGACGAACCGCGGCCGCAGCGCCGCAGGCAGTTTAACTGATGCGCTGGATACGCTACGGACAGTTCGTCGAGGACGACTTCGGCATCTCGTCGGAAGACTTAATGCGCGCGCTGTCGGAGTTCTTTTTGCAAAGTGGTTTTCACGATCCCTACGGCTGGTACAACTACGCCGACGGCACGATGGAGATGCTGCGCGAAGCGATCCGGCAGGCGCTGGAGAGCGGCGAGATGATGGACCTCGACGAGTTCTTCAAACTATCGCCCGAGCAGATCGATGCGTTGATCGACCGGTTGATCGAGAAGCTGAAAAAGGACGGCTACGTCACGCAGCCGGGCAACGATCGCGACAGCGGCGAGATCCGCGTCGATACGACAGACAAGGCGCTCGACTTCCTCGGCTTCAAGACGCTGAAAGATCTCCTCGGCTCGCTGGGCCGCGCAAGTTTCGGCGCGCATGACACGCGCGAAATGTCGACCGGCATTGAGTCGTCGGGGTCTTCGAAGCCCTACGAATTCGGCGACACGCTGAACATCGACGTGAACGAAACGCTCGGCCACGCGTTGCGCCGCGGCGCGCAAATCGACGGCCTCGATTATGAGGACATTCACGTGCATCAGAGCGAGTATCAGAGTTCGTGCGCGACAGTGTTGATGCTCGATTGCAGCCACAGTATGATCCTCTACGGCGAGGACCGCTTTACGCCAGCCAAGCGTGTGGCGCTTGCGCTTGCACATCTGATTCGTACGCAGTACCCGGGCGATTCGTTGCGCTGCGTGCTGTTTCACGATACGGCCGAAGAGCTGCGCATGTCCGATCTTGCACGAGTGCAAGTTGGTCCCTATCACACCAACACCCGCGATGGCCTGATTCTCGCGCAGCGTCTTTTGCAGCAAGAAAAGAAAGACATGAAGCAGATCATCATGATCACCGATGGAAAACCGTCGGCTCTGACACTCGAAAACGGCGAGGTGTACAAGAATCCGTTCGGGCTCGATCCGCTCGTCATCGCGCGCACGCTCGACGAGGTGGGACGCTGTAAACGCCAAGGCATCCTAATCAACACCTTTATGCTGGCGCAGGATTGGGCGTTGATCGACTTCGTGAAGAAGGTGACGGAGCTGTGCCGCGGCAAGGCCTACTTCACCTCGACGCAATCGCTGGGACAGTATCTGCTCATGGATTACATGAACAGAAAGACGCGGACCGTGCATTGATGAGAGGTTGCCCGGCTTTCCACCCCGACGAATCGATGCGGAGTGCCTTCTCGATAGCACAAGCGATCTAAGCTGGCGTCAGTGTGCCGGACGGCAACGGAAGAGCAGTTCATGGAGTGGCTGCGTGGACTTTGCTAGCGGCCGAACGGCCGCTCGTATTTCTTCACGGCGCGAATCTTGCCGTCGATCCATTTGGCGGGATCGGCCGGAGGCAAAAAATTGTTCGTGTCGAAAAGCGCGTAGTTTGTGGAACCAGGCAACGCGACATCGAGCACCAGCGCGACGTGTGTGCGCGGCCCCTGAAAATACGTCACGCGGAGCTTGTGAACGCCGCGGGTCAGTTCGGCGCTGCCGGTGCGGGATTCGGGCGGATGATGGCC
Source organism: Acidobacteriota bacterium (assembly GCA_016871135.1). GTDB lineage: Bacteria > Acidobacteriota > Terriglobia > Bryobacterales > Bryobacteraceae. The sequence goes on from VFZQ01000468.1 coordinate 2,385, forward strand.
GTCGTTGTCGATTAGCGTCTTGCCGTTCACCGAAAGAATGGCGCCGTCGTCGGAGAGAAGCCGGAAATGATAACGGCCTTCGGCTTCGATCCAGACGCGCGCATTGTAGTCAATGGCGAACCACTCGAAGCGGTTGGTAACGCCCGGAAAACCGGACTCGAACCGGCGAGGCGTTACGTTGAGTGCTGTAGTGTATATCTTGCCGACGGACTTTTTGGGGTTGAGTTTGGGCAGCCACTCGGTGCCTTCGGGAAGATCATAAATAGCGCCCTCGAAGCCCGTGGTGCTGACCACGGTTGTGCCGAAGGTGTATTCGGGCTGTTGCTGTTGTCCGTTCGAGACAGCAGCAAACACGAGCGCCAGCCTACAGGCCGAATACATAGAGCACTCGATCCGACGCGATCGCAACGTGCTGCTTGCCCTCGATATGGAACGAGATCGGATTGCCTGTCACCGGCCCGCCGGAATGAAAGTTCCAAAGCGGCTTACCGTTCTTGGCATCGAGCGCAAAAATGTTGCCTTCGTTGGCGCCGGAGAATACGAGGCCGCCCGCCGTTGACAGCACGCTCGACCACGGCGGCGAAACGAGGCGATACTCCCACGCCATCTTGCCGGTTGTCGCGTCGAGCGCGCGCACAGCGCCCCACTGTTGATCGTTTGGTATGCGCTGCTCGCCGCCGCCGGCAAAGAATGTGCCGGGCTTGAACTCGGCTTCACGCTTGAAGTAGGTTGCGCCAACTTCGCGCGCCGACACATACACAAGCCCCGTCTTCGGGCTGTACGAAGGACTCGCCCATACCGTTGCTCCGTTTAAATTCGGATAAACGAGTACTCCCTCTTCGCTCGGGTCCATGCCAGGCACGAGAATCGGACGGCCTTTGTCGTCGAGGCCCTTCGCCCACGTCTGCTTGACGTATTGCATCGCGCCAAGGAACTCGCCATTGGTGCGGTCGAGAACGTAGTAGAACGCATTGCGATTTGGATTTACGATCAGCTTTCGCATGCGGCCGCGCACTTCGGCATCGACAAGCACCGGAACGTGCGCCGAGTCCCAATCGTGCGTGTCGTGCGGCGTGAACTGGAAGTGCCAGCGCAGCTTGCCCGTGTCGGCTTCGAGTGCGATGAACGAGCACGTGTAGAGATTGTCTCCCTGGCGATTGTCGCCGTTCCAATCGGGACCGGGATTGCCGACGCCCCAGTACACGAGGTTTAGCTCGGGATCATAGGAACCGGTAACCCAGGTCGACCCGGCGCCATACTTCCAACTCTCGCCAGACCAAGTTTCTCCGCCCTTTTCATGCGGCTGCGGAATGGTGTGGAAGCGCCACGCCTGTTTCCCGGTGGCGGAGTCGTACGCATCGACGAATCCGCGGATTCCCGCTTCGCCGCCGCTCACGCCGACGAGCACTTTCCCCTTGATGGCTAGGGGGGCGAGCGTCATTGAATAGCCCGGCTTGTAGTCCTCCACCTTGACCGACCAGCGTTCCTGACCGCTCTTCAAATCGAGCGCGATCAAATAACAATCAAGCGTCGCGACGTACAGCTTATCGTCGAGAATCGCTGGCCCGCGATTCACGCGGCCGAAGCCGATCGACTGATAGTCGCGCGGAATCGGCCGTTCCCACACCCACAACTCGCGGCCGGTACGTAGATCGAGCGCGGCAACGCGGTGCGGCGAGGTGACATACATGACGCCATCGGCGACAAGCGGCGAAGTCTGCCCTCGGCCATCGCGGACCTGATACGCCCACTTCACGCGCAGATTGGCGACGTTGGCGGGCGTAAGTTCGGTAAGCGGCGAATGGCGGTGTCCTTGCAAGTTGCCCGAATACGTCAGCCAACTGCCGGGCTCCTTCGTCGCTGCGTCGCGGATTCGTTCGAACGGAACTTGCGCGATGGCCAGTGTGACTGTGAGTGTGGCGATGGCGAATCTCATTCGGCCCCCTTGAGCGACGCGAGATACGCGACGAGGTCTTCGATATCGTTGGCGGGAAGATTCGCGAACGCAGGCATCGTGCTCTGGCCCGCGCGCCGTTTCAGATCTTTTAAGGCGAGCTTATCGAGGCTGTGCCGCTTGCCATCGGCGGACCCGATTTGAATGGAAAAATTATCTTCGTTCAGCTTCACGCCGCGAATGACGCTTCCCGCCGCCGTCGTCGCCTCGACGACCAGAAAACCGTCGGGCAGGAACGCCGCCGGTTTCAGGATCGACTCTCGCAGAAATCCCGCATTGCGCCGCGCGCCGACCGTTGTCAACTCAGGACCGTTTGCGCTGCCATTCCCTGCGACGATGTGGCAATTGACGCACCCGCGCGATCGAAATAGTTCCTCGCCGTGAATCGTATTGCCGGGCACGAACTCCACCGCCATGCGGCCAAGCGATGCCACATAGCCCGCTACACTCGCGACCTCGCGCACCGAAAGCTGCCACGCGCCGGGCATATCCGCTCCGAGGCCTTCGGCGATCACTTTACGAAGTGCTTCGGGCGTCGGCGCGCTCTTCAGTTTTGGACGCCGCAAGTCGGGCCCGCGTCCGCCTGCTCCATTCTGCCCGTGACATAGCGCGCATTGTGATTCGAATACGCGGCGGCCGATATTCAGATCGACCGTTGGCTCATGCGCGCCGGTT
>VFZQ01000469.1 GCA_016871135.1 Acidobacteriota bacterium
CGAGGTATTCACCAGCGTCACTCGCACCGAGTCCTCCGTCACGCGATCCACCAGTGCCGCCACATCTTCCGGAATGCCCGCGCGCTTGCGATCCGGGTCGAAATACCGCAGCCGCACATGTAACAATCCGCCGTGGTAGATATGATTCGGCCCGCCCATCATCTGCTGCACCAGTCCTTCGAGCACCACAGGGTTCCGATTCTGCCAGTGATGCACGTTCATGTCCTTCACCGGCGTCGTGTCGGTGCGAATCATTTGCAGCCGCCGCAAGCACTCCTGGTAGTTCGCTTTCAGAGTCGCAACCGGCCAGTCCGGATTTCGACCCTGCAGAAACGCGATCCATGGCCCCTCGTTTTTGTCGTCGCCCTTTGCCTTGTGATACGGCGCGGCCGATAATGCCGGCACGTCGACCAGTTTCTCCATCAGCTTCCAATCGTTGTCGGCGAAGCTCATGTACCAAAGATTCACCGGATACTGCGGCACCGCCGGGCGCCAGTCGTACCAGCCTTGCTCGGCGTGACGGTTCGGCACGAGCGTTCGGCCGCCCTCGATCTTCGAAACACCCGCGCTATATGCCTGTTGCGATCGCGGCAGTTCGAGATACTTCGCATCGCCCGTCATCAAGTACGCGTTCGATCCGCCGATCATTGTCGCTTCCAATTGGTTGAACAGCCCGTGCGGCCATCGCCAGCCGTAGTAGCCCCCATACCATTTGCCGTCCATCGTTTCGCCGATCTTCCCATTTGGCCCGACGTTGTCCGGAATTACGCCGCCGTTCTGTTTCACGCGGTCCATCCACGCTGAGACATAATCGGTGATCCACGTTTTATAGCGCGCATCGCCGGTGTACATGTACGCGTTGGCGATCAGTGACGTCGCCGCCAAATTCAGAGGCACGTCGGCGCGCATCATGCGCTTGTTCATCGTGTCCAGGATGTTCGGAAACAGCTTGTCGTCGACCCAGGCTTTCGAATGCGTGACGTTGGGAATATCGTTGAACGGCAGCGGATAGTCCTTTAATACGTCGCGATGCGTCTCCCAGTCCTCGGCGGTGTTGACGAACCGCGGGCCCTTCGATCCCGTGATCGGCGAGGTGATGCGCTTGTGCACCGGATCCCAATTCGGCCCCGTGGTGTACATGGCCGCGAAGTCCAGCGCGCGCTTCCGCATCTGCGGTTCGTATGGATTCGCGAGTCCAAAGAAGTAGAAGTTGACGTAGCTCTCGCCGTGGTGCATCCAGTCGTAATAGGAATCGAACTCCTTCGACACGGTTCCGTACTTGGTGAACAGATCCGTTACGCGATTCCACAAAAGCCGCGACCACGCGTCCATGCGTTGATCGCCGCCGAGCGCGTAGTAGAGCGGGAAGTTGTAGAAGCTCTCGTAGCCGTCATCGCTGCCGTCCATGCCCGGCCATTTGTCCAGCCAGATGAGCGTGCCGTCGGGCCGCGTGTAGCGCTTGACGAACTCCTGCGACGCCGGCCAATACTCCTTCAAGAGATGGCGTTGCCACAACGCCCACTCAGGCGCGGGCTGCGCTTTGTCGATCTTTACGACGACGGGCTCGCCCAAACATACGAAGACCGCCAGCGCGGCCAAACAAAAACGCTTCATCCGGATAGCATATTCGATTTGGACTACCATAAGCGCATGGCGACAAGGACGGCCTTTACGCTGGAACAACTCGCTGGTCTTCCGGAAGACGGTATGCTTCATGAGCTCGACGAAGGGGAGTTGATTGCTAAGACAAAGCCCGCACGGAATCACGGCCGATGCCAAGCCCGCATCGCTTATTTCTTGAATGGTTTCGTCTTGCCGAACCGAGCCGGTGAAGTTCAAACGGAATCCGGATTCGTGCTCGGTCGCGATCCCGAAATCCTTCGCGGCCCCGATGTCGCTTTCGTCCGCGCTGAGCGCCTCATTGGAATTCCCGACGACGGTTGGCCCGAACTCGCGCCCGATCTAGTCGTCGAAGTTGTCTCGCCCTCGGAAACCGCCAGCCAGATTAATCGCAAAGTCAGGCAATTCCTGGCGGCCGGTTCGCAATCCGTCTGGGTCGTCTATCCGGATACTAGGAGCGTTGACGTCTTCGAATCGACTGGTCAACACCGCGTCATGAAAATCGGTGGCACGCTGACGACGCCCGCTCTGCCGGGCTTCGAGCTCACCGTCGCCGCGATTTTCGAAGACTGACCGCTACCAGTCCGCGACGGAGCCATCTTTCCGAAACACCGCCATCGTGACCTCAGGCTCAAACGGATGCTTGTCCGCTTCGGCTTCGTTAATGTCGATACCAAGACCGGGCGCCGCTGGCGGTAGCGCATAACCGCGGTCGATCGGCATCTGGCCGATCACAACATCCTTCCGCCACGGCACGTCCTTGCGCACCACTTCCTGGATCAAGTAGTTCGGCGTCGCGAATGCGATGTGCGTGCAAGCCGCGGTCGAAATCGGACCTTGCGGGTTATGACAGGCGATTGCAATTGAATACGCCTCGGCCATCGCCGCGATCTTCCGCACTTCGCTGATGCCGCCCGAATGGGAACAGTCCGGCTGCGCGATCGCGCACGCGCGCTTTTCGAACAACTCGCGGAACTCCCAGCGGCCGACGAGACGTTCGCCGGTCGCGATCGGGAAGGGAAGCGCCTGGCACACCTCGCGAAGTCCGTCGATTGATTCAGGCCAGCAGGGCTCTTCGTACCAATAGAGGTTGTAGTCGACCAGCATGCGGCCGAATTGAATCGCGGCCGCGGGCGTAGTTCGCGCATGCAGGTCGAGCATGATGTCCATCTCGTCGCCGCCGGCCAGCCGCATCGCTTCCACGCACTTCGCCGCACGTTTCAACACCGCGGGGGACTCGATCGGATCGCTCACCGGAATCGGCATCGACTTCACCGCGTCGAAACCCTCTTCTTTACTTTGCAGCAACCGCTCGGCGAACTCTTGCGGCTCCAGCGTTCCGTAGATGTCTTCGAGTTTACCGCCGCCCAAGTGATCGTAAAAGCGCAACCGGTCGCGCACGGGCCCGCCGAGCAGTTCGCAGACCGGGCGATTCAGCTCCTTGCCCTTGATGTCCCACAGCGCTTGATCGATGCCGCTCATCGCCGAGTAGTTGACGATGCCGCCGCGCCAAAAATACTGACGGTGCATTACTTGCCAGATGTGCTCAATTCGGCGCGGGTCTTGGCCGATCAGCAGCACGCTCAGGTCTTCGACGGCGCCGACAACCGACTTAGTCTTCCATTCGAGCGTGGCCTCGCCCCAACCATACAAGCCGGGTTGATCGGTCTCGACTTTGACAAATATCCAATTGCGCATGCGCGCGTTGACGACGCGCGTCAGAATCCGTGTGATTTTCATTCGACTCTACGAGCGTACAACGCCCGAAGGCTGAGGTTTCTTGCGCGCCCCAAGCGACGTGTGCGCCAACTCCCGTTTGCATTGATCGGCGGCCTGGCGGTTCTCCGGCCGGTTCGGGCAAATCGAGCAGCGCATGCCGGTGCATTTGTAGGTTTCGCAGCACGCGGTACGAACTAGGATCAGAGTCGACATCGGATTCAAAAATGCAACTGTCTTGCAGCTACGAATCCAGGCTATCACAGCGGTCCGGGGGCTTTCAAGTGATTTGTTGAGAAAAACCCGCGTTCCTGGTGACTCACTTGTCTCGAAGATGCAAATCTTGATATCTCACGGCGGTTCTTATACTGTCGTCTCTTTGGCTCGTCTTGGTGGCCAAAGCCCCACCAGACGCGGTTGCCGTGGCCGTAAAGCGGTTCGTTCGCGAATCGCAAACGATTTGCCGAATCCCTCGATCGGACGCTTCCTCGGCTTCCGCTTCTTTCCGGCGGTGGGGTTCTGTGGCACTATCATTGTCATGCCCCACGTCACCCGCGACACGCTACAGCAAGCGGTGAACTCCGGAATCGTCTCGCCGGAACAAGCCGAAGCGCTGTGGCAGTTCCTGGAGACCCGAGCCACCGGCCCCGCGTTCACGTTCACCAACGTCCTCTATTACCTGGGCGGCATGATCGCTATCGGCGCGATGAGTCTCTTCATGACGCTCGGCTGGCAGACATTCGGCGGTTGGGGGATTTGTGCAATCGCCATCGTCTACGCCATGATCGCGCTGGGCGGCGCGCATCTGCTGAATGCAAGAAATCTAAAGACGCCCGCGGGTATCCTCGCGGCGCTCGCGGTCGTACTTGTCCCGCTGGCGATCTACGGCGCGCAGGCGGCGATGGGCTCGTGGGACGACGTGCGCCCGTATCGCGACTATCACTACATCATCGACTGGCGATGGGCGTTCATGGAGTTGGGAACGCTGTTTGCGGGCGCGTTGATTCTTTACGCCTACCGGCTTCCCTTCGCGGTCATGCCGCTCGCCGTCACGCTCTGGTACATGAGCATGGATTTCGCTCCGCTTCTCGCCGGTGGCGAGGATTTCGACTGGAAGTTTCGCAAGTTGGTCTCGATGATCTTCGGACTCGCGATGATCGCTCTGGCGCTCTTTGTTGATGTGCGTTCGCGCCGCCAGCCCGACTACGGGTTCTGGCTGTACCTTTTTGGAATGGCCGCGTTCTGGGGCGCGCTGTCCATGTCGGACTCGAACAGCCAACTTGGCAAGTTTCTGTATGGCCTGCTGAACACCGCACTCATCTTTGTCGGCGCGATACTGGCGCGGCGCGTGTTCACGGTGTTCGGCGGGCTCGGGTTGTGCGGTTATCTGGGCTATCTCTCCTACAACGTTTTCAAGGACAGCGTCCTATTTCCCATCGCGCTGACGGCGTTGGGCCTCGCGATTGTCGGCGGCGGCATCTGGTGGCAGCGGAACGAATCGCGTCTGCGAGATACATTTCGCTCGCTGTTGCCGGCCGCCATGCGTGAGACGCTGGCGGCGGCGGACTAATCAACGCTATTTGCCGTCGCGCTTGAATACGACCGGCGGCGCCGCCGGTTCCAGTTTGACCTCGACGCGGTCGATGACGCCGTCAAGCGAGGTCAGGAACTGCACC
>VFZQ01000470.1 GCA_016871135.1 Acidobacteriota bacterium
CTCGGACCAAGCGGTAACTCCTTTACCTTCAACTCCGCTCCCGCTCACTCCGCGCTAATTTGGACAGCCGTGGTTTCGGACAACCCGAATTCGCCGCCGCAATGCAAGCCATCCGCGACGAGTTCTCATCGCCGGAAGAGATTAACGATTCGGCGCAGACGGCGCCATCGAAACGGTTGTTGCAACTCCATCCGAGGTACGCCAAAGTGCTCGACGGCAATCGCGCAATCCTCGAAATCGGCCTGCCCGCAATCCGCGCAGCGTGCCCCATTTTCGAGAGCTGGATGACTCGGCTCGAATCGATCATTGCACCCACCACCGCAACCCCGCTATCCTGAGTGTTTCATGCAATCCGCCTCAGCGCTGCAAAAAACCTCACTCAACGAAACGCACCGCGCCGCCGGCGGCAAGATGATCGACTTCGGCGGGTGGGACATGCCTGTGCAATACACCGGCATCATCGACGAACATGCGACCGTTCGCAACGCCGTCGGACTATTCGATGTTTCGCACATGGGCGAGATCGAAGTGCGCGGGCCGCAGGCGCTCGACCTGGTCAACTGGGTCTCGACCAACAACGCCGCGAAGTTGCAGATTGGGCAAGCGCACTACTCCGGGCTGCTTTATGAGCATGGCGGGTTTGTCGATGACATCCTTGTTCACAAAGTCGCCGACGATCACTACTTTCTTTGTGTGAACGCCTCGAATCAAGACAAGGACTTCGCGCATATCGTCGGACAGAATCGCTTCGACTGCGCGGTCGATAACGCTGGGCCGCGCCTTTCGCAGATTGCGGTGCAGGGGCCGAAGGCGCTTGCGACGCTTCAGAAACTCACGCAGACTGAGCTTGCGCCGATCAAGTACTACTGGTTTCAAGACGGCGAAGTGACCGGCACGCCGGCGCGCATCGCGCGCACGGGTTACACGGGCGAAGACGGTTTCGAGATCTACATCTCCAACGACGAAGCGCCGCGGATTTGGCGCGAGTTGATGCAGGCGGGCGAGGAGTTCGGCATCAAGCCGGCCGGACTCGGCGCGCGCAACACGCTGCGACTGGAGGCGGCGATGGCGCTTTACGGCCACGAGATCGACGCGACCATCAATCCGCTTGAAGCGGGACTTTCGTGGATTGTGAAATTTGACAAAGAGTTTCTTGGGAAGAAGAAGCTCGAAGAAGCGAAGGCCTCGCCGCCAAAGCGCAAGCTGGCGGGTTTCAAAATGACGGGGCGCGGCATCGGCCGCGACGGCTACGAAGTACATATCAACGGCGCGCCGGCGGGCTGGGTTACATCGGGCGGGCCCGCGCCAACTCTCAATCTCAACATCGGCCTCTGCTACGTCCCGGTCGACAAAGCCGGCGTGGGGCAATCCATCCAAGTCATCGTCCGCAATCAGCCGGTCGATGCGGAGATCATCCCAACGCCTTTCTACAAACGAGCCAAATAATGTATCCGGACAATTTCAAGTACACCAAAGAACACGAGTGGATCCTGGTCGAAGGCGACACGGGGACGATCGGCATTACCGATCATGCGCAGCATGAGCTCGGCGATATCGTCTACGTCGATTTGCCGAAGGCGGGCACGGTGGTTGAGCAGGGCAAGACACTCGGCTCGGTGGAATCGGTGAAGGCGGTATCGGACATCTACTCGCCCGTTAGCGGCGAAGTGGTCGAATCAAACACCGAACTAACCGCCGCGCCGGAGCGGCTAAACTCCGATCCGCACGGCACGGCTTGGCTGGTGAAAATCAAGCTAAGCGATCCGTCGCAACTTGCGGGCCTGCTGTCGGCGGCCGATTACAAGGCGTATCTCGGCGAATAGCGATGTGGAACAGGCAGACGATCGCGGTCGTCGCCTTTGTGCTGTTTCTGCGTTTGCCGTTTCTGAATCAGGCGATTCTCGGCGACGACGTCTACTATCTCTACGGCGCGCAGCACGCGCAGATCGATCCGCTCCATCCGCTGCGCGCCCACTACGTTTTCGGCGGCGTCGACGTCTCGATGCAGGGGCATCCGCATCCGCCGTTCAACGTGTGGTTTCTTGGCGCGCTGCTGGCGATTTTTCGCGATGTCCGCGAGCCCGTGTTTCATGCAGCCTACATTTTGTTTTCGTTGATCGCGGCGTTGTCGGCGTTGTCGATCGCGCGGCGGTTTACGTCGAAGCCGCTGTTGGCGACGCTGCTGTTCTGCGCCGCGCCGCCGTTTGTCGTGAACGGCAACTCGCTCGAGAGCGATCTGCCGTTGGTTTCGTTTTGGCTGCTGACGATCGCGCTGCATCTGGCGTCGCGATGGCTGTGGTGCGCGGTTGCGATGGTGTTCGCGGCGTTCGCTGGGTATCAGAGCATCGTGCTGCTGCCGATTCTGTTTCTGCGGCGCGAGGGGCCGTTGTGGCTGCTCGGAGTGATTCCGGCGGTGCTCGGCGGATGGCAGTTGTTTGAACGGATGACCAGCGGTGCGCTGCCCGCGCAGGTGTTGACGGGGTACTTCGAAACGTACGGCTTGCAGAAGTTGGAGAACAAGCTGCGCAACGCGATCGGCCTGCTTGGGCATGTCGCTTGGCTGGCTACGCCGCTCTTGTGGCAGCGGCGCGAGTGGCTGTTTGCGATTGTGCCGGCGGCGGTTGCGGCGTATCTTGATCCGCATCCGCTGTGCTGGGTTTCGGTGGGCGCGGGCGCAATGGTGTTGGCGCAGGCGCGGCGGGAGAAGTGGCTCGGGCTTTGGGTGCTGATCTTCTTCGGCGCGGCGCTGGCGATCTTCTTCGCGGGAGCGTCGCGCTATCTGTTGCCGGTCGCGCTGCCGCTGGCGATCATCGCGGCCGAGCGCGCGCGAGCGTGGCATGTCGCGGCGACGCTTGTTCCGGGGCTGTTGCTCGCCGTCGTGAACTATCAGCACTGGGACGCGTATCGAGCGCTGAAGATTCCCGATGACCGGCGCGTGTGGATCAACGCGGAACTCGGCGCGCGCTTCTATCTCGAGTCACAAGGCGGAGTGCCGCTCGAACGCAACCAGCGCGTGTTGCCCGGCGAGTGGATCGTATCGAGCCAGCTCACCGCGATCCCCCACAAGCCCGGCAACGTGCTGAAGACCGAGTCCATCACATCGCAAATTCCGCTCCGCATCATCGGCATCGACTCGCGGTCCGGCTTCTCAACGGTGCAGCAAGGTCTCCGGCCCTTCGACATTTCGACCGCTCCGATCGACACTGTCACGTACGAAGCCATCGTCGCGCAAAAGCCGACAAAGTCGTTCCTGACTATGAACGATCCCGAGGCCGATCGCCACATTGTCGCCGGCGTCTTCGAGCTCGAAGACAAATCGCGCTGGGCCGAGCCGAACGCGATCTTTCAACTCAAACGGCCGCCGTCGGACGCGCCCCTCGAAGTCGTGCTCTACCTGCCGCCGTCAGCCCCCGGCCGCGTCGTGACGATTAAACTCGACGGCGCCGTCGTGCACTCCGTAACGTTGCCCGGCCCCGGCCTGCACACGATCAAGACGAAACCCCTTGCCCCGCGCAACGAAGACGCGCAGGTCGAAGTTGCCATCGACAAAGCGATCGCGCAACAAGCCGACGCGCGGCGGCTGGGCATGGTCTTGGCGTCGGTGGGGTTTCGGGGTTAGGTTTCGATAGCGTGGCTCACGCGGAGCTTGACGGCGCTCCAGTCGTGTTCGCTTAGCCGGCCGATGATAGTAACCTCGCGTTTATCGATCGTCAGGATATAGGCACGAAAGCAGCTCTCGACTCGTAACCCGGCCTACCGCCAATCGCGGAGGACGTGATCGGTAGTAGCTGGCCGACCCGGTAGCTTCGAAGTCAAAATCCCGACGATGACATCGGGCCGTTCCCGGAGGTAGATCTCGGAGGACAGCACGACCGCCGGACGGAGTTTCGTTTCGACGGCGCCGCGAAAAGTGCCGAGCACGATATCGCCCGGTTTCATGCCGGATCGGGTTCGTCCATCCGGTCGACGCGGCGGATGTGAAGTCGCGAAGATCCTCGTCGCTCCACTCGTCCGACCAACTGATGTTCGCGCCCGATGACGATTCCGCGATTCGGCGCACCAGCGCCGAGATCTCGTCGCCCGCTTCGGCGGGGAGGCGTCTGAAGGCATCCAGCAGCATCGCCTCGCGTGATGTTAGTTCCATCGATTTCCAGTATACGCTCGGTTTCCGCGATAGAATAAGCAGCAATGCCCCTGGCCCCCGGCGACAAGCTCGGCCCCTACGAAATCACCGCGCTGCTCGGCGAAGGCGGCATGGGCGAAGTCTACAAAGCCCGCGACACGCGGCTGGACCGCGCCGTCGCGCTCAAGGTCTCCAAGGCCCAGTTCACCGATCGCTTCGAACGCGAAGCTCGCGCCGTCGCCGCGTTGAATCATCCGAACATCTGCCAGCTCTACGACGTCGGCCCGAACTACCTCGTCATGGAGTTCGTCGAAGGCGCGGAGTTAAAAGGACCGCTGCCTCTGGACAGGGCCCTCGAAGTCAGCTATCAGATTCTCGACGCCCTCGACGCCGCCCACAAGCGCGGCATCACGCATCGCGACTTGAAACCGGCGAACGTGCTCGTCGCCAAGCAAGGCATCAAGCTGCTCGATTTCGGCCTCGCCAAGCAAGAAGTGCAACTCGCGCCGACCGATGCGACGCTGACGAAAGCGCTAACCAGCGAAGGCCAACTTCTCGGCACCTTGCAGTACATGTCGCCCGAGCAAACGCAGGGCGAAAACGCCGACGCGCGTAGCGACATCTTCGCCTTCGGCTGCGTGTTTCATGAACTGATCACCGGCAAGCGCGCGTTCAACGGCGCAAGCGTCGCCGCCATCATCGCCGCGATCCTCAAGGACGAACCCGAACCGCGCGCCGTCCCCGAAGCCATCGACCGCGTCATCAAGACCTGCCTCGCCAAAGACGCCGACGCGCGCTTTCAAAGCGCCGCCGACTGCAAGCGCGCCCTGCATTGGGCGACGGAAGCAAAAGCGGCGTCGCCCGTCG
>VFZQ01000471.1 GCA_016871135.1 Acidobacteriota bacterium
CAGAATTCCGGTCGATTGGAAGAACCAAGTGACAATCGCCCAACGGCGCGTTGTGTGAATCCACGAATCGCCCGGTTGTCGCACGATTAAGGAGCCGAGCGCGAACGCAAACGGGACGACGAAGCCGACGTAGCCCATGTATAAGATTGGCGGGTGGATGAGCATCGTCCAATACTGGAGAAGCGGATTCAGACCGTTGCCATCCTGTACTTCGACGATGTTGCGGCCCTGCGCCAACATCTGAAACGGCGAGGCCGGAAAGACGTTCAACGTGAGGAAGAAGATCTGCGTCGCCATCAATGTCGCCGTTACGTACGGCATGATCGGCCGGTGCTTCTTGCGGTTTTGTAGAACCACAACAAGCGCGTAACAAACCAGCACGAAATTCCACAGAAGCAGCGAACCCTCCTGCCCGCCCCACCACGAAGAAACCTTGTAGTAGAACGGCATGTCGCGATTGGAATGCGACGCGACATAGGCGAACCGGAAGTCGCTGGTGACCAGCGCGTAGAGCAAGATCCCGACCGACAGAGTGATCATCGCGAACACCGCGATGACGGCGCGTTCGCCGCTGGCAATCAGAAATGGCTTCTTCTTCCAGGCGCCGACGATCGAAGCAACAAACGAGTAGATCGCCAGACAGAAGGCGAGAATGAGGGCAAGTGCGCCGATGTTTTCCATGAGTTGGCTCCGGTCCGCTTAGGACTTCTTGTCGTAGGTGGAGGCGTTGCCCTTGTAGTTCTGCCTGGGCTTGGGTTCATACTTCGACGCGCACTTGGCGGCAACTTTGGTGGCGTGGAAAACCTGATCGCCCATGCGGCCGTCGATCAACGCTTCCGAACCATCCTTAAATGTATCGGGCAGCGGCTCGTTGCCGGTGTAGCGAACCTGCATCTTGTGGCTGTGATAGTCGATGGCGAAATCCACCTGGTTGCCGCTGCGTTTGATCGAACCCGGCACGACATAGCCGCCAACACGCAGCTTCTTGTCCTTGGCCTCCGGACCCATCGCGTGTACTTCCTCGATGGTCTTGAAATAGGATGCCGTCTCGTCGACGCCGCTGTAAGCGATCCACCCTAGAACGCCGATGACAATCGCGATGACCGAGCCGAATTTGATCTTCTTCTGCATACCATCACCTCTCAGCCGTTATTATATCGCTTCGGTGTGTTGCGCTACGGAACCCGGTAGAATAAAGGCGATGTCGACTGCGCCGCAGCCTCGCCTCACCTACGAGGAGTACGATCAACTCGAAAAGACCACCGGCTTGAAGTATGAGTATCACAACGGTGAAGTCTTCGCGATGGGCGGGGCGTCCAGGACGCACGCTCGCATCACCACGAACCTACCGCGGTCAGTGGGCATTCGCCTGATTGGAAAGCCGTGCGAGGACTTTGGCTCCGACCTCCGCGTGGCCATCCCCGGTTCTGGCCGCTACATGTACCCGGATTACTCCATTGCCTGCGGCCCGCTTCGTGCCGAACAACCTGGCCGCGAAGCCTTTACCAATCCCAAAGTGATCTTCGAGGTTCTGTCGCCTTCCACCGAAAACTACGACAGAGGCGCGAAGTTTGACCTTTATAGCCGCATCCCGTCGCTCGAAGAATACATCTTGATCGCCCAGGACAGATACGCCATCGACAGGTTCAAGCGCCTGGAGAACAGCTCCAGTTGGACGCTGACTCGCTATCGCGGCGTCGACGCCGTGCTCGAACTGGAATCGCTGGCCATCGCGGTCCCTCTATCCGAAATCTACGACGCCGTCGATTTCGCCCTCGCCGAACACTCGTTCGAGCCGCTCCCGATCCTATGAAGCCGATCTCCGCTCTCGATGATTCCGGGTTCTTGCCGGCGGAGCAATAGTGGCCGCGATCTTCACCACATCGCCGAAGGAACTCGACCTCCTCGCCGCCTCCAGAGGGGTCAAGGAGGCGCTCCTCCAACTCAGCCGCGATAAGCAGTGGGTCAATGAAAAGCACCTCGAACTCTGCCGCGTTCCGTCGCCGACATTTCAGGAACAACGCCGCGCCGAGTGGATGCTGGCCGCGTTCAAATCGCTGGGTTGCGAGGCGCGAATCGACCAGGCGGGTAATGTCATCGCATTCCTCGATGGCAATGCCCACGCGCCGTTGGTCGCCTTTACGGCGCACCTGGACACGGTGCTTGCCCCGCGCAACTCCGATGAAATCCGAACCGAACCGGATGGCACCTTCACCGGCCCAGGCGTTTCCGATAACGGCGCCGGTCTGGCTGGGTTGCTGGCGCTTGTCCGCGCGTTGAAATCCGCGCCGCCGCTTGAAGGGCTTACCGCTTCGCCTGTCTTTATCGCCAACGTCGGCGAAGAGGGCGACGGCAATCTGTGCGGCATGCGCTATCTCTGCACGGACTCGCCGCTGGCTTCCAAGATCCGTGCTTTTGTTGTTCTCGACGGACCGGCGGTTGAACACGTGACATGCGAAGCTCTGGCCTGCCGCCGCTACGAAGTTATCATCACCGGCGCGGGCGGGCACAGCTGGATCGACTACGGCGTCGCCAACCCGGTGCACGCCATGGCGCGCATGATCACGATCTTCGCCGAGAACCTGCCGCAAACAACGCCGGACAAGAAGCTCTCCTTTAATTTCGGGCTCATTGAGGGCGGGGTGAGTGTCAACGCCATTCCCACGTCGGCACGAACCCGGCTTGATCTTCGCTCGGTTGACGAAGCCGTCCTCGAACGCATGTCGATCATTCTGGAAGCCGCGCTTACGCGGGCATGCGAATGGGAAAACGAAAAAGCAACGGCGAGGGTCGCGGGGAAAATCCGAGAGACCGGATCGCGTCCCGGCGGCAAGCTGGCGTCGGATTCGCCTCTGCTTGCGAATATCCGGAAGATCGACGCCTATCTCGGGATCCGTAGCGTCAACGACTGCGGCTCCACCGACGCGAACATTCCATTGAGCTGTGGCATACCGGCGATTTCGATTGGCGCGGGAGGCGCCGGCGGGGGCGCGCATACACCCGCCGAGTGGTACAAACCGGAGGGACGGGATACCGGCCTCAAACGGCTGCTGCTGCTGCTCGCCTTGTCACTGACCGAGTAGCGGAATGCGCGCCGATCTCACGCTGGCTCTGATAGCGCTCATTTGGGGCACGACCTTTGTCCTCGTTAAACGTGCGCTCGACGATATCAGTCCGTTTCTCTACCTCGCGATGCGATTCACACTCGCGGCCATTGTGCTTGCGGCAATTTTTCACAAACGGATCGCGCGGGGAATATCGCGCCGGGAGATCGGCATCGGAATGGTTGTAGGCGCCGTGCTGATGTCGGGATACGTGTTACAAACCGTCGGGTTACAAACGACAACTCCATCCAAGAGCGCTTTTCTCACTGGACTCTACGTCGTGCTGGTACCTTTTGCCTCGGCCGCCGTCTATAGAGTGAGGCCGCGTTGGGCTGAAATTGCCGGCGTTGCCATCGCCGCGACGGGCATGGGACTGTTATCGATGCAAGGGGAAATGCTGACGATTGAACGGGGCGATCTACTGACGATCGGCTGCGCAGTGGCGTTTGCGTTACACATCGTGTTGCTTGGCCATTGGGCGCCGCTGGTCGGCTACGAATCGCTGGGGGTAATGCAGATCGCCGGCGCGGCGCTGGTTGCGGTCGCCGCGTTGCCGTTCGTCGAGCTACCCGCGGTGAAGTGGTCGACGCCTGTCATCGGCGCGATTCTGATTGGCGGACTTTTGGCCACCGCGCTCGCGTTCATGCTTCAAACCTGGGCGCAGCAGAATACAACACCCACGCGCGCGGCGATACTGTTTAGCCTCGAACCCGTCTTCGCCTGGATCGTATCTTTCCTGGTGGAAGGCGAAATTCTTACCGGACGCGCCGCGCTTGGCGCCGCGTTGATCCTTGCGGGTATCCTGACCGTAGAATTGAAACCGGCGTCCGATTCCGGGCATCCATAACTACAACGGTCCTTCGCGCGAGTAAAATAAAAGGCAGAAAGCGAACTTATGAGCTGGTATCAAAACCTCAAGCAACAAAAGCTACTCTCCACGAGCCTAATGGTGTTTACCCTTTCGGTCGGCATCCTGATCGGCACCCTGATTAGCGGCAGCGTTAGCGCCGCGAAGGGACAGGCAGTGGCCCCGGATGCAACGCCTCTGGCCGTTCCTCCGGCCGCAAGAAACGCCAATGAGTTCACGAAGCTCGCCAAAGCCGTCGAGCCTTCGGTCGTTAACATCACCGCCGAGAATACGGGCAAGTCGCAGACATCGCAGAACCGGCGCGGCGCGCCGCGCCCCGATGACGATGACGAGGACGGCGGCGACGAGATGGAGATGTTCCGCCGCTTCTTCCGTAGCCCTGGGCCTGGCGGCCCGGCACCCCGGCAGCGTCCGCGCGAAGCCACCGGCTCCGGATTCATCGTCGACAAGAACGGCTACATCGTGACCAACAATCACGTGGTCGAAAAGGCCGATAGCATCAAGGTGAAGCTCTCTGGCGACGATAAAGAGTACAAGGCGAAGGTCATCGGCATCGATTGGGAAACCGACCTCGCCGTTATTCGCATCGAAGCGGGCAAGCCGCTTTCCGCGCTCAAGGTCGGCAATTCGGAATCGGTGCAAGTCGGCGACTGGGCCGTGGCGATCGGCTCTCCATTCGGTTTGGCGGCATCCGTTACCGCCGGCATCATTAGCGCGACGGGCCGCGATCTCCCGAGCGCCGAACAGTTTCAACGCTTCATCCAGACCGATGCCGCGATCAACCCCGGCAACTCCGGCGGTCCGCTGGTCAACATTCAAGGCGAGGTGATCGGCGTCAACACAGCCATCGCCACGCAGAGCGGCGGTTATCAGGGCATCGGGTTCGCGCTGCCATCGAATCAGATGGTGCGCGTCTATAACAGCATCATTCAGCACGGGCGCGTCAAGCGCGGCTCGATCGGAATTGGTTGGGATAAGTACAACAAGCCCGAAGTGCTGAAGGCCGCCGGCGTCAAC
>VFZQ01000472.1 GCA_016871135.1 Acidobacteriota bacterium
TGAGAAGTACTTTGGACAGGGTCATCGCGATGCACATCCCGACATGGCGTCGATCGGGAAAGCTTTCACCAGCGTGTCGGTCGGCATTCTTCTGGGTGAAAGACGAGACGCGTTTCCCGATGGGCTCGACCAGAAAGTCTTCAACGAGAAGTATCTGCCCGAGGCGCTGCCGTTAAACGATCCGCGCAAAGCGGACATTCGGCTGGGGCATCTGTTGTCGATGAGTTCCGGCATGCACGGTGACGGCGCCAATCCTGGATTCGTGAAGTTTGTGCCGTCGAAGCTCGACCCGATGACGCCGGTGACCGACCCGCTTGATCTCGACGGCAACGCCGTGCGCGTGCCGATGTGGACCGCGCCGGGCGAGGGCTATTCGTATAGTTCGTCGTCACCGCATTTGGCGTCCATGATTCTGCGGCGTTTCGCGGGCATGGAGATGCAGAGGTACATCGACGAAAAGCTCGCCAAGCCGATGGGCTTTGGCGAATGGGGCTACGCGCTCTATCGCCGTGGCGGGAAACTGGCGCATACCCCGGGCGGCGGCTCGATCGCGGTCCGCGCGACCGACGCGTTGCGCTTTGCGTACCTGTTACTGCATAAGGGGAAGTGGGAATCGAAGCAGCTTGTGCCCGCCGATTACGTCGCGCTGTGCGCGAAGCCGTCGAAGTACAACGCGCACTCGCCATTCGGATTGCAGTTTGAATCGAACGCAGGTGGTCATGTGATCGGCGCGCCGCGCGATGCTTATTTCAAGAGCGGTGCGGGCGGGTCGGCGATCTACGTTGTACCGTCGCTCGATCTGGTGGTTTACAAAATGGCGGGATCGAATCAACAGTTCGATCCGGCAAATACGCGCATCACGCCGAAGTACGCGGTCGATCACTCGCGCGACGACTGGAAGCCGGTTCCTCACACGCAGTTCGACGATGGGCCAATTGGAGGCGACGACGGCGTGCGCCGCCTGCTCGAAATGGTTGTCGCGGCTGCAATAAAATAAGAGCACCGTGAAAACGATCCTCTGCATCGCCGCCGCACTGGCGGTTTCGGCGCAGCCGCCCAAGCTGAAGCTGTGGTCGCTACAGCCGGTGCGGAAGCCTGCCCCGCCGTCACAATCGGCCAATCCGATCGACGCCTTTCTGGAGGTCGAGCGCGCTGCGAGAGGGGTTAAGGCGAATCCGCCCGCCGACAAGTTGACGTTGCTTCGGCGCGTTCACTTCGACCTTACGGGCCTGCCGCCGTCGCCGGAGCAGCAGGTTGCGTTCCTGCAAGACGCGGGCACCGATGCGTATGAGAAGGTCGTCGACAAGCTATTGGCCGATCCGCAACACGGCGTGCGCTGGGCGCGGCACTGGCTCGATGTATTGCGCTACGCCGACCTCGACGGTACCGACGGCGGCGTCATGCCGGCGTCGCCAGGGATTTTTCGTTGGCGGGACTGGGTCATCAACGCGTTAAACACCGATATGCCTTACGACCAGTTCGTGCGCGCGCAGTTGTTGGGGAATCGCCACGGCGGCAAGTCTACCTTGAGCGTATTCGGCACACGGAATCGTCCGCAGGTAAATCCCCAGGATCAATTCGCGCTGGGCTTTCTGGCGCGTTCGGCAATCACGCGGAACGACCGCGACAACGACGTCGCCATCGCCGCCGTTGAAACCGTATCGTCCGCATTCATGGGCCTGACGGTGGCTTGCGCCAAGTGCCACGATCACCGCTTCGATCCGATCGCGCAGCGCGACTACTACGCGATGAAGGCGCTGTTCGATCCGCTGGTATTGCGCGCGGTTTCGCTAGCATCGCCGAAAGAAATCTACGAGTATGGCGAAGCGTTGGAGAAGTATCGCGTTGCGAAGGAGGAGATCGACACTGCCATAGAAAAACTCGTCGGGCCGTATCACACCAAGCTTTTTGATGAGCGCGTCGCACTGCTTCCACCTGATGTACAGGCCATTGTTCGCAAGCACGATCGCGCGCGAAGCGTCGCCGAGCAGAAGACCTACGACGACTACTACCCGGTGCTCCGCATCGATCCGCCGAAGATGAAGGAGATCATGCCGAAAGACGTGATCGCCAAGTATGACGCGCTGTTGAAAGAGCAGCGAGGCGTGCGCGCGCCGGCTTCGCTCGAAGCGCACTGGATCGTCGAAGAAGACGGCGAACGAAAGAAGCATCCGACGTATATATTGACTTCCGGCGATCCCACGCGACCGGAGAAAGACAAGCCGGTCGCGCCCGGCTTTCCCTTCCAGCCGCAAGGCATCGACTTTCGCGACGGACTTCGCGAGACGTTTGCCGAATGGCTGACCGCGAAAGAGAATCCGCTGTTTGCACGGGTGGCAGTCAATCGAATTTGGCAGTGGCACTTCGGCTCCGGCCTGCAGAAGAACCCGAGTGATTTCGGTTTATTGGGCGGGCGGCCGAGCCATCCGAAGCTGCTTGATTATCTGGCGTCGTCGTTTGTCGAGAACGGTTTTTCCATGCGCTGGCTGCACCGCACGATCATCACTTCAGATGCTTACAAGATGTCGTCGGCGCCTACATCCGACGGAATGAAAGCCGATCCGGCGAACAACTACCTGTGGCGATTCCGCTTGCAACGCCTTGAGGCCGAGCCGCTCTGGGACGCGTTGCTGTCCAGCGCCGGCGAGCTGGATCTGACCATCGGCGGCAAGTCATTTCGCACGCTCACGCCCGACGGCAAGCAGAGCATTTTCCTGCCACCCGATGGGACGTTTGAAAGCCACACGCAGCGCCGCGGCATCTACATCCTGCGCGGCTACATCCCGAGTACAGAAGTGATGTCGAGCTTCTTGCAGTCGTTCGATGTCGACGACGGTCGGACGCCGTGCCCGGTGCGAACGCAAACGGTCACCGCGCCGCAAGCGCTGTTCACGATGAACGATTCGATGATCGAACACGCGTCGACCCGCCTTGCTGATCGCGTTGGCAAAGAGCCCACGATCAGCGCCGCCATTACACGCGCGTTCCGCGAAACCATCGGCCGCCCGCCGACGAACGTCGAACTCGACCGCGCGTCCAGCTACGTCGCCGGTGACCGGGCGCGCCTGAAAGACCTCGGCTGGCTGCTCTACAACCTCGACGAGTTCCTCTTCATCAAATGACCAATCGACGGCACTTTCTGCATCGCATGGCCAACGGCTTTCTCGGCTCTTCGATTGGCGCGTTATGGGCCGCCGATGGCCGCTTGCCGGGAGCCGTGTTGCCTGGCCAACCCAAGGCCAAGTCGGTTATCTACCTCTTCATGTGTGGCGGCGTGAGCCACATCGACACCTTCGATCCCAAGGACAACAAACACGCGGGCAAGCTAATGGACGCCATCGGATTCGGCGACAACAACGCGCCGATGAAACGCCCCGTGATCCCGATTCTGCGCACGTTTAAGCCGTATGGAAAGTCCGGGATACCTGTGTCGGACTGGTTTCCGAACGTGGGCGGCGTGATCGACGAATTCGCCGTCGTGCGTTCGATGTGGTGTCATCAAACGAATCACTTTCCGGCGGTCATTGAACACGCCACCGGCAAAGCGGTCCGGCAGTTTGAGCACCCTTCGCTGGGCAGCTGGACAACTTACGCGCTGGGTTCAGCAAACAAGAACCTTCCGTCGTTTGTAAACATCGGGCGGCCTTCGTCGCCGGTGCAGTTGACCGGCGGTTACATCGGCGCGGCGCACGCGGCGACGCCTTTTCAAACGGGTGAGACACCAATCCCGAATCTGTTTCCGCCCAAATCCGCCAATCGCGCCGAGCGAGAAAAACAGATGCGTGCGCTGCTCGATTGGAACCAGGAGTTCCGCCGCGAGTACGAACTCAACAGCGAGATCGGCGCACGTTTGCAGGCCTACGAACTGGCCGGCAACTTGATGCTCACAGCACCAGCGATCGTTGATTACTCAAACGAACCGGAGCACGTGAAGGCGCTCTACGGCATCGGCACAAAAGAGACCGACGACTTCGGACGGCAGTTGTTGTTGGCGCGCCGGTTGGTAGAAAACGGCGTTCGTTTCATTCAGATTTGCCATGCCGGCGGCGGAAATGGCGCATGGGACTCGCACGACGACATGAAGCGCCAAGAGCCTTTGTGCAAAGCGGTCGACAAGCCCATCGCCGGCCTGATCGCGGATCTGAAACAGCGCGGGCTGCTCGATTCAACAATGGTGGTTTTTACGAGCGAATTCGGCCGCACTCCGTGGTCGCAGAATACGACGGGCCGCGATCATAATGGCAAGGGATTCAGCACGCTGCTGGCCGGCGGCGGTGTCAAGGGTGGAGTGATCGAAGGCGGGACCGATGAAGTTGGCTACAAAGCAGTTGAGAAGCCGCACTACATCTCTGACCTGCACGCTACGATTTTGAATCAAATGGGATTGAACTGGGAAAAGATGGACTTCGAGTTGAACGGGCGCAAGTTCAAGCTTGTTGAAGAGGGAACGGGACCGATACGCGCGATTCTCGACTGACGGCAATCGCCGCGGATCGATGTCACCGAATTCTCCTTGAATGCGCTTGTAATCTCCAGGAGAGTAATCATGACATTTATTCGCATCGTACTGCCCGTGCTGCTGGGGATGGCGTTGGTCCTGCAAGCCGATGACCAAGGTGAGGTCAATCAACCCCTTCCCAAGCAAACAGGAGATTCAAAGAAAAAAGAGGAAAAGGCGGCTGATACGGGCGACGCCAAGAAAGAAGCCACCCTCACCGAACTGCTTGCCGATCCCGACATTGAGGCGGTCGCCAGTCCATCATGTGCGAACACAGAATCGGATTGCCCACTGGGCGGCACCAAATTGGGTGAAATTGATACGTACCTCGATCCAAAGACGCCTCCGCAGGAACAGCGAAAGTTAGTGCCGGTTGTCATGGAGTCGGTCAAGAAACTCATCGAGAAGTCATTCCAGTCCGAACCAAAATTCGAATCCAAGGCTGGCATTCTTGTCCATCTCGCGCGGTATAGCAACGACAACAAAAAGA
>VFZQ01000473.1 GCA_016871135.1 Acidobacteriota bacterium
CGCACATGCCAAGGCACCGCCGAATTCTCCGACACCCCTCGCGAAACAATCTCGGCGTTGCGATACAAATCGCCGCCCGATGCATAGAACACCGACGCGCCGTCGCCGCTAACCGCCAACCATCCCACCGGCCGCCGCGAAACAGCCAGCGTCCGATCCCGCCCTCCGCGAATCGCACCGCCGCGATCCACCCAATACATCTCGCCCGCGTTGTCCCGCACGAAATGAAAATCGCCGTAGTCCTCGCGATGTCCCTTCCGCGTCGCAATCGCGTCCTCGATTCGTCCGTCGGGAAACCGCCGCCAAATGCGGTGCCGCGCCTCGCCCGCCTCTATCCACAAGTGTTCGCCGTACAACACATCGGCTTTGTCGACATACAACTCATGCGTGTGGACATCGCGCACGACGATCTCCCCGTTCCGCCACACATGCTTCAAATCGGTGTAGTAAACGTTCCCGAGGCTATCGGCCACGATCCCGATTCCCGGATGCGCCCAAGCGGTCATCGCCATGACAAGCGGAAGCGTTGCTCTCACAAACGGATCATACCGCCGGTTCGCCGCCGATGCGGCTCCGCCCGGCCGCCATCCGGCCTCTGTGTCGCCCGATGCGAAGCCCTAGGGCCGCGTCTGCGTGGAGAAGTTTTGCGGCACGTCCTCGTGCTCGAACGAGAACAGCCCGCGCCGCGCGGGATCGACTTTGATGCGCAGCCAATGCGCCTGCACGTCGCCGGGGACCTCGGCACGGGTAACGTTGTCCAGAACGCGCACGGAACGGGTTCCCACCATGGGTTTGTCAATTCGGAAGATGTGTGTGTCGCCCATCAGGATCAGAACCGGCCGCTGAAAGACGATCGCCTCGTCCTCGAGTTGCCGGTAAAACTCCCGGAAGCCCGATCCCAGTGACGCAGGGCGCACGGGCGTGCCGACCCATCCCGGATTCGCGTGAATCGCCAGGATCACGCCCGCGAAGGCATTCTCACGCGCAACGCGAAAGGCGGTCGCCAGCCAGCTTGCGTTGGCGACGCCGCGCTCCTGATGCTCGCGATCGTTCTCGGCGTTTCTCCCGAGGTTGTTGTTGCTGCCGACCACGTGAACGGTCGCAAACAGAATGGGCCCCGTGGACCACATCGCGTTTTCAACGTAACGCGTGAAGCGAGCGTCCTCGCTTTGACGGCTGAGTAGCAAGGTCTGTTGGCCCAGGCTCCGATCGTTGGGGAAGAACAGGTTTCTGAGGTACTGGAGGCGCTCCAGAGGATTGTGGGAGCCGGCGCTCGCGGTGTGGCAATCGGTCCATTCGTTGTCGCCCGGTGTATAGATCAACGGCATCACGAATTCGCTGAAGGCCGCCAGGCGATTGGCGAACATCTCGTTGCTGCGGGGCGAGGCGCCGCTCTTGATGTCGCCAACGTGTATGGTGAACGTGATGTTCGCAGCCTCGTTGATGGAGGACTGGAGCGCCGGCCATTTCCTCTCGCCCTCGGAGCCGTACTGTTGGTCGCCTATGGCGGCGAATTCGAAGCCCTGCGCTTCCGGCTTGTGGCGATCGAGAAAGCGGGCTAGCAGGTCGGGGTCGACGGTTTGCGCCGCCCCGCGCTGTCGTCTAACTACTTCTCTCCTTGAATGACTAGGAGATGATTGGCTATCGTCTCCTAGCCTGTCTAGTAAAAGACATTGAGAAAATAAGCGATTTCTGGGAGACCAATGTACCAATAAACCAATATTCCAAACCAACCATCCAATTTGGTACCCTGTGTGTCATGCCATTCGATTTGGCGCCGCCGCCGTTCGATGCCACCTCCAACATCCCGGTCTATCGCCAGATAGGCAACTGGATCCGCAACCAGATCTCTACCGGCCGCATCCAGCCCGGCGAACAGTTGCCCACCACCCGCGATCTCTCCAAGACCTGCGGCGTCGGCCGCATGATAATCATCTCGGCCTACCAACTGCTCGAATCGGAAGGCCTCATCAACGGCCGCGTCGGCCGCGGCAGTTTTGTCACCACCAACTCAACCCCAGTCCCCGTCTCCGAGCAACCTCGGCGCGTCTGGGAAAACCTCTCGTCCTCCAACGCCGCGCCCATGCTCCCCATGCCCGCGTCGAAAATCCCCTACCGCTTCGACTCCTCCCGCCCCAGCGAAGACCTCTTCCCGCTCGAAGAGTTCCGCGAAGCCGCGAACAAAGTGCTCGCCGATGACGCCGGCGCTTCCCAAGTCCTTCAACTCGGCTCGCCCCAAGGTCTCCCCGCGCTCCGCGAAATCATCTTCGCCGACGCCGTCGTCCGCGGCCACGCCGCCAAAGGCGACGACATTCTGATCACCAGCGGCTGCCAGCAAGCCATGGATCTCATCGAGCGCTATGTCTCGAGCGACGCCCCCGCCCACATCGCCATCGAAGATCCCGTCTTTCCCGGAGTCCGCAACGTCTTCGGCCGCGGCCGCAACCGGTTGATCGCGCTTCCAACCGACGGCTCAGGCATCGATTCCGGCGCCAGCTATCACATCCTCCAGCGCGAGCGCCCCACCCTTGTCGTCGTCACGCCGTCGTTCCAAAATCCAACCGGCGGCACAATGTCGATCACCGCGCGCGAAAACCTGGTTGGCATCACCCGCAAGACCGGAACCCTCATCGTCGAAAACGACATCTACTCCGGCTTGCGCTACACCGGCGAACCCATCCCAACCGTGCGCAGCTTGGCCCGCGAGCAGACTCTGCTCATCGGAAGTTTTTCGAAAATCTCCTTCCCCGGCCTGCGCGTCGGCTGGATCATCGGGCCGAAACCCGCCATCGCCGAACTCACCCGCATCCGTCATTGGTGCGACCTCCACTCCGATCAACTCTCCCAAGCCGTGCTCTTTCAATTCGCCGACTCCGGCCGGCTCCAAGCCCACCGCCTCAAGATGGTGCAGCACGGCGCAAAACGGTTGAAGGCCGTGCTCGACGCCTGCGCCAACTATCTGCCGAAAGGCAGCTTCTGGACTTCGCCCAAAGGCGGCATGAGCCTCTGGGTCGAACTCCCCGAAGGCGCCGATACCGCCCATGCCCTTCGCGACGCCAACGCGAAAGGCGTGCATTATCTCCCCGGTTCGCTGTTCGCCGTAGAAACGCCCGCGCCCAACGCGCTGCGTCTCAGCTTTGCCGGCCTCACGCCGCAACGCATCGACGCCGGCGTAAAAATCCTCGGCGAAATTTTCAAAGGCTACGCCGACACCCACTTCCGCAAGTCCAACATCAACGAAACCGCAATGGTTTAACCGAAGGTACTCACTATGATTCTCAACGACGAATTCAGACTCAAGATCGGCCTCGCCGAAATGCTCAAGGGCGGCGTCATCATGGACGTCACCAATCCCGAACAGGCCCAAATCGCCGAACGCGCCGGCGCCTGCGCCGTCATGGCCCTCGAACGCGTTCCCTCCGATATCCGCAAGGAAGGCGGCGTCGCCCGTATGTCGCCCATTCGCATGATGCGCGGCATCATGGACTCGGTGTCGATCCCCGTAATGGCCAAAGCCCGCATCGGCCACTTCATGGAAGCGCGCGTGCTCGAAGCGTTGAAGGTCGACTACATCGACGAGAGCGAAGTTCTCACGCCCGCCGACGAAGACAACCACATCGACAAACGCGGCTTCCGCGTTCCGTTTGTCTGCGGCGCGAAAAATCTCGGCGAAGCGCTCCGCCGCATCAGCGAAGGCGCCGCCATGATCCGCACCAAAGGCGAAGCCGGTTCGGGCAACATCGTCGAAGCCGTCCGCCACATGCGCACCATTCAACGCGAGATGAAACAGCTCACCGTTCTCCCGCACGACGAACTCTACGCCGAAGCCAAGCGCCATCAGGCGCCGATCGAGCTTGTCGAATACGTCGCCCAAAACGGCAAGCTTCCCGTGCCGAATTTTTCGGCCGGCGGCGTCGCCACTCCCGCCGACGCGGCGCTGATGATGGCCATGGGCGCCGAGACCGTTTTCGTTGGCTCCGGTATCTTCAAGTCCAACGACCCCGAACGTTTCGCGAAGGCGATCGTCAAAGCGACGACGTATTGGAAGGATCCGGCCAAGGTGCTCGAAGCCTGCGATGAAGTCGGTGTCAGCGAACCGATGCGCGGACTCGATACATCGAAACTCCCCGAAGAAGAGTTGATGGCGAATCGGGGCTGGTAGTGATCGGTGTACTGGCGCTGCAAGGCGACTATGAAGCGCACGCCCGCGCGATTGTGCGCGCGGGCGGGGAAGCGTGCGAAGTGCGCACGGCCGAAGAGTTGCAAGCGGTCGATGGGTTGATCATTCCCGGCGGCGAAAGCACGACCATGCTGAAGTTGCTCGATCGCGAAAATCTCTTCGAGCCGCTACGGGCTTTCGGAAATGCGAAGCCGGTGTTCGGCACCTGCGCCGGCGCGATCCTGCTCGCGCGAGAGGTTTCCAATCCAAAACAAAATTCGCTCGGATTGGTCGACATCGCCGTCGAGCGCAACGCCTACGGACGGCAACTCGATTCGCGCGTGACTTCGATCGAAGGCGAGAATCTCGGTGCGATGGAAGCTGTGTTCATCCGCGCGCCGATCATCCGCCGCGCGGGCGCCGGCGTAAAGGTCATCGCGAGTTACAACGGCGATCCGGTACTGGTCGAGCAAGGCCGTCATCTGGTGGCGACGTTCCACCCGGAGTTGTCGAGCGACAATCTCGTGCACAAATACTTTCTCGACAAGGTGGCCGCGCAATGAAGAAGGCCCGTGTGTTGTTCGTGTGCATCGGCAACGCCTGCCGCAGCCAGATGGCGGAAGGTTTCGCGAGGCGCTTCGGCGCGGACGTGATGGAGGTGCAAAGCGCGGGCCTGATGCCAATCGAATCGCTGCCCGCGCAAACGCGCAAGGTGATGCTCGAAAAGGAAGTGCCGGTCGACGGCCAATTTCCAAAGTGCGTCGAGGTGTTTCGCAACGCGGAGTTCGATCTGGTGATCAACATGAGCGGGACCTTCC
>VFZQ01000474.1 GCA_016871135.1 Acidobacteriota bacterium
AAACACCTGATCTTGACGGCGGCTTCCGCCGCCGCGCTAGTCGCCCAAGCGCCCACGCCGGGCATAAGGATCGAATCGCGAGAAGCGATTCATGTAGTGGGCGCGCCGGCGGGAGGACAAGGCGCATTCTCGTTCGTCACGGCCGAGATGGGCTTTGAGATGGGCGACGTGAAGGGAGTGCCGTTCACCGGCGAGTTCGTGAGTGAAACGGTGCAGACGTTGGCCGACGGCAATCGCATCAAATCATCCAACAGCACCGCTTACGCACGCGACGGCGAGGGCCGCTCGCGGCGCGAGATGTCCATCGGCGCGATCGGCCCATGGGCTGGCGGACAACAGCACAAATCCGTTTTCATCCACGATCCGGTATCGAAGATCGACTACGTCCTCGACCCGCAGGCGAAGACCGCGCGCAAGATCAACATCGGCACACTCGCTTCCAAGGCCGTGACCGCCGGCGGGCCTGCGAAGGTGACAGCCACGTTCACGAAAAAAGTCGCCACCGTTAACGGCGAGACAACGACGGTGGAGGAGAAGATAGAAGGCCCCGCCGACGGTCCCAAGCGGGTGATGGTCTTTCACGGCGACGATGGCGCTAAGCATGAGTTCTCGGCCCCCGAACGCATCGCATTGCCTGGCGGTTTGGTCTTCCAAGGCGATGGCAAGAGCGCCACAGCCGCGCCAAACGTGAAGACGGAGAAGCTCGGCAAACGGATTATCGAAGGCGTCGAGGCGGAGGGGACGCGCACGACTGTTACGATTCCCGCCGGGCAGATCGGTAACGAACTTCCGCTCGACACGGTGTCGGAACGTTGGTACTCGAACGAATTGAAGACCGTCGTCCTCACCACGCGCAAGGATCCGCGCAACGGCGAAACAGCGTACAAACTGACCAACCTCCGGCGCGGCGAACCAGCCCGCCAGATCTTCGAAGTGCCGTCCGATTACAAGATCACCGAAGGGGGCGGCGAATTCAACATCATCCGCTTGAGGAAGGACGAGAAGTAGACTGGAAGCGTGGCTGCGCTTCCCAATCCGCTGACCGATCTTGAACTCGTAACTCTCTCCAAAGCGCTGGCCGTACTCACGTCGATGATTACGCCAGCGCTTTTGATTTCGGCAACCGGTACCTTTATTCTTTCGACCTCGAGCCGGCTCGGCCGGTGCGTCGACCGCATTCGTAAGATATCCGATCTCCTCGAGTACCAGGTCGATCCATCCACGCAGCAGTCGCTGTCGGAAGATCGGAAACAGATGCTTCTACGCCTGCTGGAGATCGCCGGGCAACGGGCGCGCATTCTGGCGAGAGTGATGATCAGCTTCTATTTCGCCGCGGGCATCTTTGTGTTCACGAGCGTGGCGATTGGCATTGCGTCCGTGTTCGTCACCCAGCTAAGCTGGTTGCCGCTGGCTCTCGGCATGACCGGGGCGCTGTTCCTGAGCTATGGGGCGTACCGGCTGATTGTCGAGGCTCGGCTGTCGGAAGAAGGGCTGCTCGAAGAAATCGCTTTCGTGGAGAAAGGCGCTGCCATCCACACACGAGGAGAGACAACATGAAACCGCTTTGTGCTGAGTTGGAAGATCTGGCCCGGCAATTGGAATCGGTGAACGCGGAGGCGCGCGCGATGGTCGAGTCGTCGGCGCCCGAAGCGCTTGTGAAGCGCCCCGAAGGCGGAGGCTGGTCTGTCGCCGACTGCCTGGCGCATCTCGCACAAACAGTGCGGCTGTACAATCCGAAAATCGAGGCTGCGATCGCCGCGGGCCGCAAAGCTGGCCTGGCTGGCGAAGGCCCGTTCAACTACGGACTACTCGGCAAGTTTTTCCTATGGGTGCTGGAGCCGCCGGTTCGTATGAAGGTGAAAGCGCCGCCGTTGTTTCATCCCGCCGACGGCGTCACAGCGGACCAGGCGCTTAACGACATGCTGGCGCAGCACGCCGCGATGTTACGGCTGATCGAACTGGCCGACGGGCTCGACCTTGGAAAGGTGAAGGTCCAATCGCCGGCCAGCGACAAGATAAAACTGTCTCTGGGCGCGGCGTTTGGCTCGATGGCGGCCCACGGGCGCCGCCATCTGTGGCAGGCCAAGCAGTTGCTGAAGCGCTAGTTCTCCGATTTCAATTGCTGCAGAAGCGCGGCCATATAGCCGAACGCGAACGCGAAAGCGCGCCGGCCGCCGGTGTCGCCGTTGATTTTCGGAACGTGATCGGGCATCAACATACCGTCGAAACCGACCTCGCGGTAGGTGCGCGCGGCTTCGAACATGTTCACATCGCCGTCGTCTGGGAAGGTCTCGCGGAAATCGCCGATCTTGCCCTGAATGTTCCGGAAGTGCACCATGAAGATCTTCTTGCGCGACCCAAACCAGCGGATCACGTCGTGGATCTCCTTGTTCGGATCTTCGAGGCCTTCGCAGATCGTTCCCTGGCAGAAGTTGAGTCCGTGATACGGATTTTCTTTGATCTGCACGAAGCGCTTCAGTCCCTCCACCCGCCCCAGCACCGGCACAACGCCGCGCCAGTTCTTGCCGTTCGGCATGCCCGGATCGTTGGGGTGGCAGGCCATCCGGATCTTGTTCTCGGCGGCCACCGGAACCACCCGTTCAAGGAAGTAGGTCATCCGTTCCCAGTACGTGTCGGGGTCGACCTTGCCCGCCTCGGTTAACGGCGGATCCTGTTTCCCGGCGGCGTATTTGAAGGTGCTGTACATGGCGCCGCCGCGGCCGGGTGTCGGTTCAGTGCGTACAACACCGAGGATCGACATGTTGTACTTGACGGCGGGGATGCCGGCGTTGGCGCAATTGCGAATGATGTTGCAGATGTCGTCGATAGCCTTGTCGCGCTCGCCGGACTTGCCGAGCATAATGGCGGGGTACTCGGCCTTTGTGATGTATGCCGAACTGAGCGGCAGCGGGACCATCTCCAGCTTGATGCCGTGTTTTTCGACCCGTTCTCGGAGCCGTTTCAAGCTATCGACGCTGAATCTTTCGTCAAGCTTGCGCGAAGGCAGTGCGCTACAAATGTGGTTGACGCCGAAAGCGGCAAGGGTCGTGAGCGTGTCTTCGTCGTCGGCGTGCTGGGTCGCCAATTTCATCAACACCGGTTTGCCGGCGCCGCGCGGTTTGGCGCCGCTTTCGAACGAGGTGGCTGCGGCTACTGCGGCCGCGGATTTGAAAATATCTCTTCTCTGCATGGTGGAACCACGTTCTTTATGTCACGTTCGTGGGTGCGGCGTCAAGCGTGACGTTGGCTATACCACTCATCTAATGCTGCAGGTCTTGTCGAGAGATGAAGCGCACACCGCACACTGAGCGCCTCGCCGAAGCACGAGCTTGAGTGGCTCGCCGCCCGCGGGGCGGAACCGCGCAGGATTGTGGAGTCACGGACGGGCGATGTCACGGGCGTCCTTCCGTATTCACGCGTGTCCGCTCCTCCCGGCGATCCGGTCGCTCAGGAGACCTCTGAGATCCTGGCCGTGCCAGCCGGCGATCTGCAAGCGTTGGCCGAACCGTGCCACCAGACCACAGCGATTCTCGTGCATGCCATCCTCGACCGCGTGCGCGCATTCAATTCGAGCGATCTGCACGATGAGAAGCTGGTGTCGCTCGGGAGTTTGTCCGCGGGACTCGCGCACGAGTTAATCAATCCAGCGGCGGCGATTGAGCGAAGCGCCTCATTGCTGGACGAGAAACTGGCCAGCTTTCGAGCGGCGTCGCTGGCGTTGGTGTCCTGCCGGCTTTCCAATGAGCAATTGGCCGTGATCGATCGAGTCCGCGCGACGTGCGCGGTGAGCGCCGATTTCACCATTCGGGCCCCGATTGAACAGGCCGAGCGCGAGGAGACGGTGGAAGACTGGCTCGCCGATCAAAGGATCGACACAGGCATTGTCGAGGCGCTAGCCGATACGCCGGTGACGATGTCCTCGCCCGATGCGTTGGCGGCGTCGATCGACGGCGCTGCGTTGAGTGCGGTTCTGCGTTCGCTATCTGCCGGCTGCGGAGCGCACATTCTGGCCGAAGAGATCAAGGACGCGGCGACGGGCATCATCATCGCGGTGAAGGGATTCCCGAGAGGCATCAGCGGCGCGGAATTGACGCGGCGCGCATCGATGCAGGCGCAGCGGCTGGGTGCGGAGTCTCTTGCACCGCTGGCCGTCGAACGGGTTGCAATCGAAGGCGGATACAAGCGAGTAACCCTGAGCGACGGGCGCGAAATCGTGACCCGTGCGCTGTTGGCGTCGACGGGTATGGCGTATCGAGAGCATCCAGCCGAAGGAATCGCCGCCCACACCGGCGCTGGCTTGTACTACGGCGCCGCGACGACGGAGGCTTCGGCTATTTCGGGCCGCCGGGTGTTTGTCGGCGGCGGGGGAAATTCGGCGGGACAGGGCGCGTTGTATCTGGCGAGGCGCGCGCGTGAAGTGCAAATCGTCATCCGGCGGGAGAAGTTGCACGGAACGATGTCCCAGTAGCTGATCGAGCAGATTGAAAAGACGCCGAACATCACCGTGCGGGGCCAAACCGAGATAACCCGCGTGGAAGGCGCTAGCCATGTGGAGCGTGCGGCGCTGACTGCGCCTTCCGATGGAGCGGAGGCTGTTGAAGAGTGCGATCCGCTGTTCGTGTTCATCAGAACGCAGCCGTCGAACGAATGGCTGCCCGCGACAGTGCTTCGCAACGACAAGGGCTTTGTGCTGACGGGCCGCGATCTGCAAGCCGCCGAGGAATTCCCGCGCATCTGGAAGAAACCCCGCGCGCCGTTGCCGTTGGAGACCAGCGAGCCGGGTATTTTCGCATCGGGCGATATCCGTGCTGGCGCGATGAACCGGGTCGCCTCGGCAGTAGGTGGGGGCTCGATGGTGGTGTGGCTGGCCCGCGAGTATCTGGCGCTAACGTAAGCTATCAGAATGCTTTCCCCGCGCATGCGAGTGGCCGTGTTAGCCGCTTCGTTTCTCGGACTGGTTTTCGACGGC
>VFZQ01000475.1 GCA_016871135.1 Acidobacteriota bacterium
GATCGTCTTGAAATCGGCGTCTGGCGTGAGACTGGAAAAAGACGTTCCATAGGCGGCGTTACAAGCAGCGACATCTTTGTGCCGGCTGCGAAGAAACTCCGCATAGCGCATGCGCCCGGGACTGCCTGGAGCAAGACTGCGATAGTAATGGACGCGTCGCGAATCCCAGACTGGTATGTCCGCGAAGGCGGCGCCGATGACCCACGGATCGTATGCGAAGGCCCGGCACGCGCTGACCGTGTGATCTTGAATTTTAGAGACAACTGCTGGATCGAAGACATCGAACTCGAACTTGGACGGCGTGGGATAGGTGATGTTCTCAATCCGCGGGAACACACGACGCAGTTTGGCGTGAAGAGGCGCATAGGCTTCGCCCGCAGTGAGGCCAAGAGACTTCATCTCGCTGATCAACAACGCCAGGGCCTTGTCGCCCGACTCGCCCGCTCGCTTGAGCAGCGGCCCACTCTGCTCCGCGCTACGTAGGTAAGCGCCGATGTGATTCGCGCCTATCGCGATATAGCCGTTTCCTTCGGGAGTGATCAGATACCATCTGCCGCGAATTTCTTCGACGCGAAAATACCCTGTGGCGTTGGCGCGAATCGAACTCCAACCGCCGTAGCGATCACGCTCCGCGCCCGAGAGCGTACCGGCTGCCGACGCCGCCAAGAACGCTCGCCGCGAGATCATACCGCTTCACCAAGCCGCATCGGCTGCTTCTTCCAGTACGTCAGCGAACGCCACGCCCACTCGGCCGGACCATAGCGGAAACTCTTCAACCAGATCGGGCTCCAGATGAGGTTGAGCGTCCACATCGCGACCACTACGTAGAGCAATTGATGGCGGCTGAATTTCCCAAAGAAGCCACCGCCGTAGCCGTTGAAGAAAAGCGTCATCAAGATTGATGTGAGCAGGTAGTTCGACAACGCCATGCGGCCGACGGCCGCCAACGGTGAAGTGATGAAGCGCAGGCCCGCTTTACACGCTAGCATCACGATCCCGGTGTAGCCCATCGCGACGGCGAATCGCCCGATATCGGCGCTCGACCCGAGATAGGTGAAATAGGCGGGAATGTCGTAGCCAGACGCAATCCATTGCGTGGCCGCCCAGTAGTTAAGCGGCACACCGATCGCGAGGCCGCCAACAGCCAGCGCCAGGTAGAAGCCGTTCGTGCGTGAGGCATCGAACACACCCGCCTTCGCAAGTCCCATGCCCATCACCAACATTCCAAGCACATCGAGGAACATGAATTGAAAGAACATCGTGAACTCGAACATCGCCGCTTCGCCGCTGCGAATCGCCAGGTTGTCAAGCCATCCTCCGCGATGCGCGGCGACTTGCTTTTCGACCTCTTCTTTCGGCGGGGCGAACAGTTCGGCTAGTTGTTTCCACTCTGTCTGCGCCTTCTTTTGCTCCTTCGTCGGCGATGGCGCTTTTTCAGCGGCCTCCGCGTTTGTCTTCAATTCGGCGATACCAAAACCCGCGCCAATGCCCTGCAACGAATGAACCAGGATAATTACCGATCCGGTAATAATCAGGGCCTTCGCGGAGAGTTTGCGCAGCGGAAACAGCAGCAGGCCGACGACGCCGTACGGATACAGAATGTCTCCCGACCAGACGAGATGGGCGTGCAGCAGGCCAATCAGAATCAGCCACATCGTTCGGCGATAGTAGACATCGGCGGCGTCGATGCCCGCGCCGCGTTTCTCGGCGCGATCCAGCAAGATGACCGCACCAGCGCCGAAGAGCATCGAAAAGATGCAGCGCATCTTGCCGTCCCAAAACATCATCGCGACGATCCACGTCGTCAAATCAGCGCCCGTCGCGCCGCCCCAAACGGTGGGGTTCATGTAAGCGGCAAAGGGCAGCCCGAACCCATTGATATTCAGAAGCAAGATGCCAAGCAAGGAGAAACCGCGAAGCGTATCGATCGAGGAGATGCGTTCAGCGGAGCGGACCGGTTCCATCGTTACTTGGTATCACGGGACTTCGCGGGCCGCAACCGGGGGACTTCCCAGTAGTAGATTGGATGCTGAAAATCCCGAAGGACCTTCGACGGCTTCCAATCGCCCATGCCGTTGAACTGGTACGCGACAACACGCGTGCCAGGCATCAACTCCGCCAACAGCTTCGGTTTCAGTTTGCCCATCACGGCCGTGAACAGGTACATGAAAACGATCGTCGCTTCCGCAACGTCGGCCTTGAAAAAGTCCTGCTCAACGAATCGAACCTTCTGCGAGACGCCCGCTTTTTCGGCCTCCGCGCGCGCTTCGGCGACGCGGTGCCCCTCGATCTCAACACCGATTCCTCGCGTGCCGAACTTGAGCGCCGAGTAGATCAGGACGCGGCCATCTCCGCTGCCGAGATCGAGCACGGTGTCGCGCGGGGTCGCGCGCGCCACGCGCATCATGGCGTCGATCACTTCGTCCGGCGTCGGCACCCACGGCACGTCGCCCTTGCTCTCCTCGTACTGCCCGAACGCTAATGCCGGCGCGGCGAGCAACGTTCGACGCGTCATCGCATCGCTCCGATCGCAATGAGTTCTTTCGCCGAGCGATGATAAAGCACGCCGCGCGAATAGGCGAGCGAGTTCAAGCTCCATGTCTCGCCGATCGCACCGATGTCGTTAACCGCGACCAGCGCCTTCTCATCGAATACCTTGGCTTTGGAATCGATCACGTACGTCACGCCGAGCATATTCGTGAAATACACGCGATCGTTCACCGCGATGGGCGAGCCGAAAAACGCCGCGATCTCGTAACCATCGGTGCGGGAGCGCTCCTCGGCGGCGATGTCGACACCGGCCGCGTTCAGCGTTTTGGTCTTTACTGGCTTACCCCACACATCAGGCGCGACCGGCGTTTCGAGGTATTCCACCTTTCCCGTTTCGATGTGCACGCGTCCGATGCAGTACGCCGGGCCCGCACGGCCTTTTAGCGGTTTGCGCATGCGGCGATGTCCGCTCGTCGTCATGAAGTAGTGATAGCCGTTGGCGACGATGTTGGTGTGCCACGCCGGCAGCACGCGCATCACCTCATCGGCATTCAGCGGATACGCCGCGGGCATCGTCCGCACGTCGCGCAGATTCACACCTGCGTGCAGAACGTACTTCGCACCGTCCCAGCGGCGGTAGTCGACGTTCCGAATCAGCGACTGCTCTTTCACCAGTTTGCCCGTCGCCGCGTCGATCACAAGGTGGCGCTCTTCCGGATCGAAGCCGAACCAATACGCGAAGCGCTTGTCCCAATGCATGATGTAGAGAGCCTGCCACGCCGGCGCGCTGGTTTCGCCATCGCCCGCGACGAATCGCCACTTCGTCTTCCCGTCACGCAGGTTCGACAGCGATAGGCCAACAGGGCGCTCGGGAACATCGTGCCAACCGCCGCGGCCGTGCAGCACGGCGCCGCGCGCGGCGACCGCGGTGTTGTACGCCGTCGTCGCGTCTTCCGCGATCCACTTCGTCTTGCCCGTCAACGGATCAATCGCGCGCAGATAGTTCCAGCCCGGTTTTTCGTTATGGTCGAGAGGCTCGACGTTTAGGATCACGCCGCCGGCCAATATCGGCTCATGCTGTTTGTTGAACGGGTACGGCGCGCCCCAGGGCTTGTAAGAACGCCGCCAAACTTCGCGGCCATCGACCGTCCAGCAGCCCATCGAGCCGCTGGCGTTGAAGAACCACACGTGCTTGCCGTCGGTGATCGGCGTGGGTGTTGTCGAGTCCGAGAACGCGTAGAGCATCGGGCTCTTCTCGACGCCGTCGAGCGCCACGCGCCACAGAATTTTGCCGTTCTTCGCATCGACCGCGAGCCCAAGGATCTTCGCGCTGAATCCTTTCTCGCCTTCCGCAAAGGTTGTGAGAAAGAGCCGGTCGCCCCATACTGCAATGCCACTCTGCCCGCCGTTCGGCAGGGGTGTCCGCCATACAATGTTCTTACCTTGCGCTACGGACCATCGATCGACCGGCGCCGGCCCCCGCGTTGTCCATGAACCATCCGGCCCCGCGGCTTGCGGCCAATTTTGGGCGAACACAGCAATGGAAAACAGCAGCGCTCTCACAGCCCCAATTCCTTCAATCGCGCACACAGCGGCTCGATGTCTTCCTCGCGCAGACACATCGGATTGATGAAGAGCATTCCTTGCGCCGCCGCGGCGGAATCGACTTGCACAGCCGGCTCGCCCTGTTGCAAAGCGATGCAATCCTCCATCGTGCCTTTGATAACGAGCTTCGGCACACGGCCGTCAACGATCTCGCCCCCTGTCCGTTCCGCAAGCCGCGAAACCATCCGGTGCCAACGCAATCGCCGATTCTCATCGCCCTCCGCCGCGAATCGCTTCAACGCAACGAGCAGACCGACGATCGTCTCTTTTCCGACTTTGCACGCGCGGCCAATGCCATGTTGCGGTACTCCAGCGAGACGGTCTTTGTCGATCAGCGTCGCCGGCGGCCACCATTGCTCCCATTCGATATCGAGATCGAGCATCTGCAAGATCGCGGACATGATGAGATCGCGGCGCCCGCACAAGATGCCGGAGCCTTGCGGGCCGCCGATCGCCTTACCACCGCTAAAGCAGACGAGATCCGCGCCTGCTTCGATGAACGCGCGCAAGTTCGAAGCGGGCGGCAACTGCGCCGCGGCATCAACAATGACGGGCACTTCGCGCTGATGCGCCACTCGAACGACATCTTCCAGTGCCGGCCGCGACGACGCACCCGCGACATAAACCACCGCCGCCGTTTTGTCGGTAATCGCGCCGGCTATCTCCCACCCTTCCGCATCGCGCACACCCGCTCCCGCAAAGCGATCCGGCAATCCGACTTCGCGAATTCGCACGCCCACGGTTCGCACGGCGTGATCGTAGAAATTTCGCTGGCTGCGAATCATGACAACTTCATTCTTCATGCCGCGCGTGTCGGGCAGCCGGGCCATTTTCACCGGATCGAGTCCGGCCACACAC
>VFZQ01000476.1 GCA_016871135.1 Acidobacteriota bacterium
GGGTAGGTCTGCACTACACGCGCCGCCGCTAACTCGCTATTGCAAGCATTCGGGTTAGCCCGCTTTGCCTGCCACATTTCGCTCTTTTTGCCCATTAGCTGCGAAGGTTGGGCTAATTTGGACAGGCGTGTTTTCGGACATGAAAAAAGCCTCTGCGCGGGCAGAGGCTGGGGTGGGATGGAGCGTTGTGCGCCATCCTACTTACCAGTTTGCGATTCTGTCTAGCTAAATCGGGCCGGTAAATTTTCAAGTCGTTGATTGGAAGGGAAATATAAATTTTGAACTTCTGTGAACAGTAGTCTCAGCACGCGCGCGTTTCGGCGTTTTGGGCGATGTGGAGGAGGATTTGGCCATCGGGGAGGCGCGCGTGTCTGACCGACGGCGGCTGCGGCGCGCTAATCGTCCGATTCGGCTTGGCTGACCTTGAGGACGGCGAGGAAGGCTTCCTGCGGGATCTCGACGTTGCCGACGCGCTTCATGCGCTTTTTGCCTTCCTTCTGCTTTTCGAGGAGTTTGCGTTTGCGGGTGATGTCGCCGCCGTAACACTTGGCCAAGACGTTCTTGCGAATGGCTGAAATGGTTTCTCGGGCGACGATTCTTGTGCCGATTGCCGCTTGCAACGCCACTTCGAACATTTGGCGTGGAATTAGTTTTCGAAGTTGGGAGATCAGGGCCTTGCCGCGGTCGTAGGCGAAGTCCTTGTGCACGATGATCGAAAGCGCATCGACGGGTTCGCTGGCTACGAGCACGTCCATCTTCACGATCGGCGACACGCGGTAGCCGGCCATGTGGTAATCGAGAGACGCGTAGCCTCGGGACGCGGATTTTAGGCGGTCGTAGAAATCCAGAACGATCTCGTTCAATGGAAGTTCGTAGTTGAGAAGCACGCGGCCGGTGCCGATGTACTCGAACTTCTTCTGCTGGCCACGCTTTTCTTCGACGAGCTTCAGAATTTCGCCGAGGTACTCTTCGCGCGTAATGACCGTTGCGTCGATGATTGGCTCTTCGATCTGTTCGATTTCGGCGGGGTCGGGCCAACGCGAGGGGTTATCGACTTCGATGACTTCCCCGCCCCGGAGCGTGACCTTGTAACGCACGCCGGGCGCGGTGGTGATCAGGTCAATATTGAACTCGCGCTCGAGACGTTCCTGTACGATTTCGAGGTGCAAAAGTCCGAGAAATCCACAGCGAAATCCAAAGCCGAGGGCGACGGAGTTTTCGGGCTCGAAGTTGAAGGCGGAATCGTTGAGCCGGAGCTTTTCGAGCGCCTCGCGCAAGACGCCGTGTTCGCTGCTTTCGACGGGATAGAGTCCGGCGAAGACCATGGCCTTAATCGGTTCGAAGCCCGGCAAAGCCTCGGCGGCGGGAACGGCGGCGTCGGTGATGGTATCGCCGATCTGCGCATCGCTCACCGTCTTGATATTGGCGGCGAGGAAGCCGACTTCGCCCGCAGTCAACTCCTGGCAGGGAATCGGTTTTGGCGCCTGGTAGCCGAGGGCGTCGATTTCATAGATCCGTCCGTTCGACCACAGTTTGATTTTTTGGCCGACGCGAATTTTGCCGTCGACGACGCGCATCAGAATGATGACTCCGCGATAGGGATCGAACCAGGAGTCGAAGATGAGGGCACGGAGAGGGGCGTCGGGGTTGCCTTTGGGCGGAGGCACCTTTTGGACGATCTGCTCGCAGATTTCGGGAATGCCGATGCCTTGTTTCGCGGAGCACAGAACCGCATCGGTGGCGTCGAGACCGATAACCTGTTCGATCTGCTCCATGATGCGCTCCGGCTCGGCCGAGGGGAGGTCGATCTTATTGATAACAGGGAGGATTTCCAGGTTATGGTTGATGGCGAGGTAGGTATTCGCCAGGGTCTGAGCTTCAACGCCCTGACTGGCGTCGACAACAAGCAGCGCGCCCTCGCAGGCTTGGAGGGAGCGGGAGACTTCGTAGGTGAAATCGACGTGGCCGGGGGTGTCGATCAGATTCAACTGGTAGGTTTCGCCGTCCTTGGCTTTGTACATCAGGCGCACGGCGTGGGCTTTGATGGTGATGCCGCGTTCGCGTTCGAGGTCCATCGAATCGAGGACCTGCGCCATCATCTCGCGCTGGGAGAGCGCGCCGGTAAATTCTAAGAGCCGATCGGCCAGGGTCGACTTACCGTGATCGATGTGGGCGATGATTGAGAAGTTCCGGATGCGGGATGGATCCATGGGATAATGGCGAGAGGCCGTTCAAAACTCCATTATTTCACATGCCTTGGAATTGCCTCCAATTTAACGTCGACGACGCCGGGATCGCGACGGTGACGATCAACCGGCCGGACAAGCTGAACGCGCTTAACTCGCAGACTGTCAGTGAGTTAGCGGAAGCGTTCGCGCAAGTGGAAGCGGACGACGCGATTCGGGCGTTAATTCTGACCGGGGCAGGCGAGAAGGCGTTTGTGGCGGGCGCCGACATTTCGGGCTTTGGTTGGGCGACAAAGGAGGCGGCTTCAGAAGGGTCGTCATCGGGGTCGTTGATTTTTCGGCGTTTGGAGACGAGCCGGAAGCCATCGGTGGCGGCGGTGAACGGATTTGCGTTGGGCGGGGGGTTGGAACTGGCACTCTGCTGTACGGTACGGATCGCATCGGAAAACGCGCGAATGGGGTTGCCCGAGGTCAAACTTGGCATCATTCCGGGCTACGGCGGAACGCAGCGATTGCCGCGGATTGTCGGGCGGGGCCGGGCGCTGGAGATGATATTGACGGGCGACCCGATCGATGCGGCTGAGGCGTTGCGGATTGGGCTGGTGAATAAAGTCGTGCCGTTGGCCGATCTATTGTCTACGGCGAAAACGCTGTTGGGGCGGATGTTGAACAACGGCCCGGCAGCGGTTGCGGCAGCGATGCGCGCCGTCGACCGAGGGCTTGATGGTAGCCTGGAGGAAGGGCTGGCAATCGAGTCGTCGCTGTTTGGCGAAGTAACGACAACAGCCGATTGCAAGGAAGGCGTCGCCGCTTTTCTCGAAAAACGCAAACCGGTCTTTACAGGAAAATAGCCATGGGGCACACAGTGATTGAAGGCGCGCTGCGCGGAGAGGGTCTGAAGGTGGCAATCGCGGTAGCGCGGTTTAACAGCTTCATCACGGACCGGCTTTTGGAAGGTGCGCTGGGCGGGTTGCGCAAACATGGCGTGGCGGCGGAAGACATTACCGTTGTGCATGTGGCCGGGTCCTGGGAGCTGCCTTTGGCGGCGCGGGCATTGACCGATACTTCGAAGTTTGCCGCGATTGTCTGCCTGGGTGCGGTGATTCGCGGCGAGACCGCGCATTTCGACTACGTGGCGGGCGAGGCCGCCAAAGGCTTGGCCAATCTACAGAACGCGTCGGGCGTACCGGTTGTTTTCGGCGTGTTGACGACGAATACGACCGACCAGGCGATCGACCGCGCGGGCGGCAAGAGCGGCAACAAGGGTTACGACGCCGCCGTTACGGCGATCGAAACCGCCAGCGTGCTGCGGCAGATTCGCGGCCTATAGCCGATGGCCTCTCGACACGTCAGCCGCCGGCGCGCCTTGCAGTTGCTGTATGAGTGCGATTTGCGCAAGGTCGCGCCCGCCGATGCGGTGGCGGATTATCAGCACTCGCTTTACACCGAGGAAAACGACGAACGCCCGGAGTTCGACCAATTCATGGAGCAGTTGCTCGTCGGCGTGCATGGCGAGATGGCGGCGCTTGATGAGGAACTGGTCAAGCACTCGGCGAATTGGAAAGTGGAACGGATGTCGATCGTCGATCGGAATGTGCTGCGGCTGGCCGTTTACGAGATGAAGTTCATGGCAACGCCGGCGGCGGTGATTATCGACGAGGCGATTGAGTTGGCGCGGCGGTTTTCCGGGGATGAATCGGCGCGATTTGTGAACGGCGTGTTGGACGGGTTCCGGAAGGCGGCGGAGAACCCAGCCGTAACAACCGGGCCCTCGGAATCCGAATAGTTAAAACGTCAGCCGCGCGTTGATCTGCATGAGGCGCGCGCCGCCGGTGCCTTGCAACTCGCCGAAGAAGCGGTTGTTGACGTTGGAGACCAAGCCGCTCAGGTTCGTGTGGTTGAAGAAGTTGAAGCCATCCAAACCGAGGCGGAATTTCATCCGCTCGTTGATGGAAAACTCCTTGCTGATGGCGACGTTGAAGGTGATGGCGCCGGGTTCGCGGATGGCGTTGTTACCGACGTTGCCGGGACGAACACCGGCGCGGGACACGGGGTGGAGCGGCACGAGCGCGAAGGAAGGCGCGTTCAGGTAGCGGAGGGTGGAGCGGTAGTCGTCCAAGTAGACCGGGCCGCCGATGTAATCGGGGCGAGCGACTTGGCGGGCGGTACCGGTCTGCGAAAGCTGTACCGGGGTTCCCGTGCGCGCGAGCACGGTGCCGGATACTTGCCAGCCACCGACGATGTGCTTCGCGGCCGCGTTGGTGACGCTTTTCAACAAAGGCACTTCGTAGACCCAGTCGCCAGTGAAGTAGTGTTGGATATCGCCAGTGGACGGGCCACGATCGGCGCGCGGATTCCAGAAGTCCTGCGTGCGGGCGTCGGCCTCGCCCTGATAGTAAGCACCGATGTCGCCGCCGGCGGTGGATAACGCGCGAGCCCAAGTGTAGTGGAAGCTGCTACTCAGGCCGTGTGAGAAACGTTTGCGCAGCGAGGTCTGCCACGACGAGTAGAACGACTGCTGAGTGGAGTCGACGTAGTAGTTTACGTTGAGGCGCGGATTGGGGCGGAGACCGGTGACGCGGTCGGGTTCGTTCATCCAGCGTTGCATGAGGAACTTGACGCCGCGGTTACCGACGTAGGCCGTTTCGAGCGCGAGGTCTTTGGTCAGCTCATGCTGCAGGCCGAAGGTGAACTGCATGGTGTAGGGGTTTTGCAGATTGGGGTCGACAACGGAGAACGTATTGATCCAGTTGCGGGCCTTG
>VFZQ01000477.1 GCA_016871135.1 Acidobacteriota bacterium
TCGATGCGATTGACGAAGCCGGAGCGGGTCTTCTCAATGCCTTGTTTCAGGCGGTCGAGAAGGCTGCCGCCGCCCTCGCCGGAACCAAAGAGGGAGGAAAGCATAGCGAAAAATAATGATACCAAGCGGTTCGATTCACGATTTTGACGGACATGCCGATGAGTTTCACGCGATACAATCAGATGGTCACCATGGAACAGTCTGTCCCGACCGGTAGGATCGGGCGCTACGTCGTCCAAGGCGAACTTGGGCGCGGCGCCATGGGCGTGGTGTATCGCGCGCAGGATCCAACAATTGGGCGCGTGGTGGCGATCAAGACAATCCGCATCGGGCAGTTCTCCGATCCGGCGGAATTGAAGCACGTCCGCGAGCGAATGATGCGCGAGGCCCAGGCGGCGGGGATGTTGTCGCACAACAACATCGTGACGATTTACGACATTTTGGAAGAGACCGAGACGGCGTACATCTTCATGGAGTATGTCGACGGCGAGACGCTGGAAAAAATTCTGCTCGCCGATACGCCGATCGATCAGCAGTTGATCACCTGGATCTTGCGGCAAGCGGCTGAGGCGCTCGACTACGCACACGCGCGAGGGATCGTGCATCGCGACATTAAGCCTGCCAACATCATGGTGCGCAAGGACGGCGTGGTCAAGATCGCCGACTTTGGAATTGCGCGCGTGCAGTCGCAGTCGATGACGCAGACAGGCCAGGTTTTGGGCACGCCAAACTACATGTCACCCGAGCAGATCTCGGGCAAGCCCGTGGATGGGAAGGCCGATCAGTATTCGCTCGCCGTGATGTTGTATGAAGTGCTGACGGGCGAGAAACCGTTCGTCGCCGATTCGCTGCCGACGCTCTTGTTTAAGGTTGTCAGCGAAACGCCGGCGCCGATGCCGCGCATGAATCCGACGTTGAGTCCCCAGATCGACGAGGTATTGCAGCGCGCGCTGTCGAAGAGTCCGGCCGATCGATTTTCTACGTGTGCGGAATTTGTGCGCGCTCTGGAACGGGCGTGCAATGCGACGCCGGGCTGGAGAACGTTGGTGCGCGGGGGCGGTTTGACGCAGCCGACACAGGACATTCAACCGATGCTTGTGCAGCAGCCGTTGGTGAACCGGCCGGTGGTGCTTCCGCCTGTGCCCGCGCCAGTCGCCACACCCGCAGCACCCGCCACACCCAAGCCTGCCTCTCGGATCAGATGGGGACTCGTTGCGGCGATGGCGGGCGGGTTGGTG
Source organism: Acidobacteriota bacterium (assembly GCA_016871135.1). GTDB lineage: Bacteria > Acidobacteriota > Terriglobia > Bryobacterales > Bryobacteraceae. The sequence continues at coordinate 1,239 of VFZQ01000477.1, forward strand.
TTGCTCGGCGCGGCCGTAATCGGCGCGAAATTGTATTTCGATAAGAAGCAGGCGGTAGTGGAACAGATGCCGGGTTCAGTCGTCGAGACACCGGTTGTTGCCCCGCCCGCCAAACCTTCGCCCGCCAAGCCTGTTGCGGCTAAGCAGGAAGCGGTCAAACCACCCGACACTCCCGTCGTTCAGCCGCCGCAGAGTTCGGCGATGGCGGTATCGATCCGCACGACGCCGGAGGGAGCCCGCGTGATCATCGACGACGGCAAGGTGCCGCCATGCACGTCACCGTGTTTACTGGAACTGCCGGCCGGAAGGCACGCGGCGGTGATCACAATCGAAGATTTCAAGACGGAGATGCGGATCTTCAACGTGCCGCAGGATTCGTCGATCAACGTGACGATGGAAAAGAAGAAGGGGATGCTGGAGATCAGCAGTACGCCGCAGGGCGCGACGATTTCCATCGACGGCGCCGAGCATCCACAGAAAACACCGGCCTTGATTCCACTAGTGATCGGCAAGCACACGGTAACGGTGACGCTGGCGGGCAAGCCTCCGTATACGCAGTCGTTTGAGATGCGCGCCGATGCCACTATCTCTTTGCATCCGAATTGGGCAAACTAGGGAGATGACAATTTCTTCCCTTTCCCGGCGTGGCCTGTTTGGGCTCGTGGGCGCGGCGTTGACGGCGGCTGATGGTAAACGCGGAATGATTGTTCGTTCGAGCCGCGCCGAAGATCTGGAGATGCCACTCGAAGGGTTTCTGGAAAGCTACATCACGCCGGTGGAGCGGTTCTTCGTCCGCAGTCATCACTATCTGCCAACAGTGAAAGCCGAAGACTGGAAGCTGAAGGTTGAGGGCAAGGTTTCGAGTGCGCTCGCGCTGTCGCTTGATGAATTGAAGAAGATGCCGCGCGTCGAACTGGTCAGCGTGCTGGAGTGCGCGGGCAACGGACGCGGATTGTATGAGCCATCGATGCCGGGGTTGCAGTGGACCTATGGGAGTGTCGGCAACGGCCGCTGGTCCGGTGTGCGACTGGCCGATGTGTTGAAGCGTGCGGGCGTCCAGGCGGGGGCGATTGAAGTTGTCTTCGACGGCGCGGATGTGCCGGTGGGAACGCAACCGGAATTCGTGCGCGGCATCCCGTTTGCGAAAGCGATGGATCCGAACACGCTGCTGGCGTATGAGATGAACGGCGCGGCGCTCACCCGCGATCATGGCTTTCCGCTGCGCGTGGTTGCGCCGGGCTGGGCTGGCGATTGCTGGGTGAAGTGGCTGACGCGGATCGAAGTTCGCGACAAAGAGTTCGATGGATTTTTCATGAAGACGGGCTATCGGCATCCGGGCAAGCCTGTCGTGCCTGGAGTGCCGGTCGATCCGGCGCAGATGAAGCCGGTGACGACGTTGCGCGTGAAAAGCGTGATCGCGAGCCACCTCGACAAGGGCGAAATCGGACTGGGTGCGACAAAGATTCGGGGCGCGGCGTGGTCGCATGAGTCGCCGATTGCGTCGGTCGAAGTTTCAACCGACGGCGGGCGGAAGTGGGCGGCGGCACGGTTGGGCAAGGACGCGCACCGATTTGGCTGGCGGCAGTTTGAGTTCGATTGGACGCCTGGAGAAGCGGCGTATTATTCCGTCATGGCGCGGGCGCGGAATGCGGCCGGCGAGACGCAGCCGTTTGTGCAGGAGTGGAATCCTTCGGGGTATTCGAACAACACGGTGCACACGGTGCGCTTGAACGCGGTTTCCGCGCCGGGCGCAGCTGTTTCGAAGCCCGCAGAGCCTGCTGTTGAAGCGCCGGCGGCGTTCAAAGCGACGTGTCTGGGGTGTCACGGCGAAGAAGCGATCGCGCAGCAGCGGTTGAGCCGCGCGCAGTGGGAAGCCGAGGTCGGCAAGATGCAGCGTTGGGGAGCGCGGGTGACCCCGGAGAACAAAGAGACGCTAATCGAGTATTTGTTTAAGCGGTATCCGTATCGGGCGCGGTGAGAGAGCATCCGGTACACTCGGCGGTAGGTCTTCAGACGAAGCGACTGTTTCACTTCGTCAACGAAAACTACGGCCTGGAGAACATCAAGCTGAGAAGGCTGAAGGTGTCTCGCCACGACGATTTGAACGATCCATTTGAGCTGTTGGCCCTCGACCTTTCCGACAAATGGCTTAGAGGAGATCTGACGAATTTTGAGCGAGCTATGGCTGCACAGTATGGAGTACTCTGCTTCAGCCAACGTTGGCAGAACCCGGTCAAGTGGGGTCATTACGCGGACCGGCATAGAGGCCTGTGTCTGGGATTCGACGTCGCCGCGGATTTGGCTGCCCCGGTTTCGTACACGCATCGGCGGTTGCGGGGGCTCACGAAGAAAATTTCTAGCGTGGCACTAGATCAAGAAATCACGAAACGGTTACTCTTGACGAAGTTCGTCCACTGGCGCTATGAAACAGAAGCGCGCTTGTTCGTCCGTCTTACCGAAGCGAAGCGTGCACCAGAGTCTGAACTGTACTTCGAAGAATTTTCGTCGCAATTAAAGCTTGTCACTGTAATCGCGGGAGCTGAATCTACCATCCCGCGGCTCCGGCTTCGGGAAGCGCTCGGACCTTTGGCCAAATGCGTCGAGATGTTCAAGGCCCGGCCAGCGTTCAGGAATTTTCGTATCGTGCGCAATAAGGATGAGTCGCGTTGGGAATAGCCGAAATCGGGTCGTTAGCCTTGGGTGTCTAAGTAGATGAGATTCTCGTGGTGCACCAGTCCGAGGCGGACGCGGTCGAGCCAGCCGTTCCGGCCGAGGACATTCTTCTTGATGTGGGGATCGGCAAAGAAGTAGACGATTGAATAGGTCGTCACGCCGAACGCGTTGATCTCGACCTCATGGCCGAATGCCTCGAAGGAACTGTTGGCTGTAAGAAACCTCGTCCGCAACCCCGTCGTCACTTCGATGCCGAGCTTCGTCGCAACCATGGATTCGAAAACACAATACGTGGAGCCGGTATCAAGAGAGGCAAAGAGCCGAACGGCAGCCCCGCCGGATCGCAGCAGAATCGGAATCGAAATTACGTCTTCGGCGGAGGCGTAGCAGTAGACCTCGCCGAACTCCAGGTTGTGCACGCCTACCAACCGCCAAAAGGTAAGGTGTTATCTGAAATACGCGCGAAAATCGGATCGATCGCACCCGCGGACTTTGCGGCCTCGCCAACTTCGACAAGGTCGTCGCCGCTGGCGAACAGACGGTAGCCTTCGAGCGCCACCCACTTGCCAGCATATGGGGCCGACTGCTCCTTTATCCAACGCATCTCCTCCGTAAGCGGATTCCACGGCTCGGTGGATCTCCAGCTTCGCGGCTTGGGTTCCGTCGCGAGCGTGAGAGTAACGCGTTGATGCTCCGGCAGCGAGAGTGGCTCGACCGGGCGCAGCACGCCGTTCTCGAACACCGCTTCCAGTTGTAGCGTCATGACACTTCCATTTAATCAGAACTGGAACTTCATCACCAGCAGCATGTTCGCGTTGGAAGTGCCGACGTCGGCGAAGCTGCCGCGCGTGCCCGTGATGCGGGCGAAGGCGCCGGGGTTGTTCAGATTAAACGTGCCGTCCGGCGCGTTGAACTGCGGCTGCTTCATCGGGAAGTTGTTGGCGTCAAGGCGCACTTGGAAGCGGTACTTTTCGGCGAAGGTCCACCATTTGGCCAGGGAGAGCTGCGTCCAATTCAAGCCGGGCGCTTC
>VFZQ01000478.1 GCA_016871135.1 Acidobacteriota bacterium
CGGCCCCCTTTCCCAGATCGGGCCTAGACAACCATTTGGAATGACATGAGTTTTACAAAAAAATGTGCCGGTGTCAAAGGGTTTCCCCCACCCCTTGACTCGGGTGTACCCTCTCAGAACGCGTAAACCGTTGCTTTAGCGACCGATATCGTTTCGCAACACCTTTACGAAGTGGTGCGTCTTTTGGCGGCCCGGATCTCGGACAGGATCCTTTTTACCTCAGCGTTGGGGTCCTCGGCTCGGGTCACTTGCCGGCCGATCACCAACAGGTCCGATCCGGCTACGATGGCGTCGCCCGGCGTTGCGACGCGCTTCTGGTCGCCCTTGGCGGCGCCGGCGCTTCGCACACCCGGAGTCACGATTAACTTGCCCGCGCCCAGCAACGCCCGCACCTTCGCGACTTCCAGCGGCGAGCACACGACGCCGTCGACACCGGCGCGCGCCGCGTTGCGCACGCGCAGTTCGAAAAGTGCGTTCAGCGCCTGCGTGTACCCCATCGCGTGCAGATCCGTTTGATCGAGGCTTGTCAGCACGGTGACGCCCAGGATCTTCAGCTTCGATTTGCCTTTACCCGCGACAGCAGCGCGCATCACCTGGGGCTCGGCGTGCACGGTCAACAACGAGACACCCATGGTCGCGATTTGCGCCGTCGCCCGCTTGACGGTTTCGCCGATGTCGTGCAACTTCAGATCGAGAAATACCTTCTTTCCCTTGGCCACGAGATCGGTGACGAACTTCGGTCCCGCGACCGCGTACAGCTCTAATCCGACCTTGTAGTAACTCACGGTGTCGACCGTCGCTTTGACGATCGCCTTGGCTTCGGCGGCCGAATCGCAATCCAGCGCGATAATGATCGGACTTGTCTTCATAGCAGTTCTATCAGGCTCCCTTGTCGTTCGACCACACTGCCCACTCGGCGCGCCGGCGGATAGGCAGAAGTCATCTTCGATACATCGGCTTCCGGCATGGCGATCAACAAGCCGCCGGAGGTCTGTGGATCGTACAGCAATTGTTCGAGAACGGGATCGATCGCTCCCGCAACCGCGCAGGCGGCAAATTCCATGTTGTTCTTCAAGCCGCCGGGAATCGCGCCGGCGGCGGCGTAGTCGTAAGCGCCTTCCAGCAGCGGGACGTGCGCGGATTCAATTCGCAACGTGACGTTCGAAGCAGCGGCCAATTCGCGCGCATGGCCGATGAAGCCGAATCCGGTGACGTCGGTACAGGCCGAAGCGCCCGTCGTCAGCATGATCTTGCAGGCCAGGTTGTTCAGGGTCATCATGCTAACAATGGCGCCGTCGACGTGTTTGGTTTCCGCCGCGCCGCGCTTCAACGCCGTCGCTATCACGCCGGTACCGAGCGCTTTTGTAAAAACCAGTGCATCGCCGGGACGCGCGCCTTTGTTGGCCAGGATTCGGGCCGGCGGGACCGTGCCCGTCACGGCGTAGCCGAATTTCGGTTCGTCGTCGGCCACCGAGTGTCCGCCCAGGATCGAACACGCCGCTTCGCGCATCTTGTCCGATCCGCCGAGCAAGATCTGGCCCAGATCCTCGATTGAACCGTTGCGCGGCCACGCGAGAATTGACAGCGACGAGACTGGGGTTCCGCCCATCGCGTAAACGTCCGAGAGAGAATTCGCCGCGGCGATGGCGCCGAACAGATACGGGTCGTCGACGATAGGCGTGAAGAAATCGACGGTCTGCACGAGGGCACACTCCGGCGTCAGAAGGAAGACTCCGGCGTCATCGGACGTATCGAAGCCCACCAGCACACGGGGGTCGGATTGTGGCGGCAGCGCGCGCAGAACTTGGTCCAAAACCTTTGGACTTAGCTTGCTCGCTCAACCGGCGGCTTTTACATGGGCCGTCAGTTTGCGATCGGACATTATTTCGATTGTAGGCTGTAGCGGCGCCATCGCTCCAATACGAGTGAATCGACGTCGCCCGTGTCGCGCGCGAAAAGCTGGCGGCTGATGCCTTCGGAGGTGCGCGGGCCGAAGACCGCTTCCCAGGATTCCCAGCGTCCGCCTTGGGCACCGATGACGGTTTCGCGCAGTGCGGATTCCTCAATTGGAAACAGGGCGTCGAAAGGCCGGCGGCGTTTGGCTTCGTCCCAGTAGAAGTTCTTCACGGGCTTGGTGAGGTCGATGCCGAAGAAGTTGCGGAAGTCGAGCGGATCGGGGTTTACGGTTTCGACGCGATCGAACAGTTCCGGATGCAATTGCTGCAGGCGCACGGCACCGTAGGCGCCGGCGCCTTCGCCGATCAACCCAAACTTTCCGCTGCCAGGAAGCTTCGGCAGCAGTTCTTCGACAAGGGCGCGGGTCCAGGGCCCGTTCACTTCGGAATCCGCAAAGGCATGATGCCCGAACTTGTGCGCGCAGTGCAGATAGATCAGAGTGTCTTTCGTTGCTACCGTCGACCGCAGGCGGCTTTGCGCGAACGACTCGCCGTGCGCATGCAGTACGAGCACACGCCGCGCGGTTTCTCCTTTCGCCACATCGGCGCGAAGCATGACGGGCTCGCGATGGAAGCGCGACAGCAGCGACGATTGCACTTCGATATCGGCTTTCTTGAGCGCGGGCACGCCAGAAGCGCGGTCGAGAGTAAAGGAGTGGTTGCGATCGGGCAGCGGCTCGAAGTCATCAACGACCGTCACCGCCGACGTGAAATCGTCGGACGACAAACCGGTGTAGGCGTAGTCGCGGTTCCGGTCGAAGACTACGCGGAAATACATTTTCGCCTTCACCTGATGAGTGATCGGCCCAGGGAACGCGGACGCCAGCGGCTCCATCGTTAGCGGCACGCCGGCGCGCCAATCTTCGACATCGCGAGAGGCGATCCACAACGTGCGGGGATTGTGTTTTTCGGGCAGCAGCGGGCCGTCTTCGGCCGAGGCGAAGACAAGCAACCGGCCGCTGAGCGTGCCGAGATTCTGATGAATCGTGTAGCGCAGTCCCGGCGCGGACGCCTTCACCGGAACCGGGTTCGCGCCCGGCGCCTGCCAGCAATCGAGCACCGAGCGGCCTAAGTAGTAGTGCAGTCCGTAGCGCAAGTTGCGCGGCACGTTATCGGCGCAGACATCGTGCGGCGCGGCGGTGGCGGCCAGCGCGCGCGCGGTGAGTTTCGAATCCAACGCGGGGAGAGCAAGCACCTTGACGGCGACGATGACGAGTGCAACTACGGAGGCTGCGCGCCAAGGCCAGACCGACTCGCCGATTCGCGCGGCGATCAGCACGGCTAGCGCGGGCAGCAGGGGCATCAAGTAGCCCGGCAACTTGTTTGTCGACGCGGAAAAAAATACGAATCCCCACGCGGCCCAAACGACGAAGAACCGGAGCTTTTCTTCGCGCCACGGCGCTTTGAGCAGAACGGGAGACCACGGCAACAAGAGCCCGATCAACACCGGCGCGTAGAACCAGAACGGCTGCGCGTGCTGCAATTCGTTGTTGGCGAAGCGAGAGAAGTGATGCTCGAGGATGAACTCGTCGAAGAATGCGTAGCCGTGGCGGTGCCACATGGCCCAATACCAGGGACCGGCGACAGCGACAAGCGCCAAGGCGATGAGCGGCCACTGTTTCCAGCGCGCGCGTGCGAACCAGACGAGCGGTGCGGCCAGTGCGACCGGGACGAGTCCTTTGGCCAACACCGCCAAGCCAAACAAGGCACCGAGCAGGACCGCATCGCGAGCGCGGCCGGATTCGATCCAATGCAGTGTGATCAACATCGCCGCGCCAAAACAAGCGGCCAGCGGGACATCGGTCACGGCGACGTTGGAGTAGGCGAGCCATCCTGATGCCGTCGCCAGCACGAGAGCGGCGCAGGCGGCGGTCCGATCGGAAAACCAACGGCGGAGATACCAACCGAACCAAATTAGAAAGCCGATACTGAACAACGCGAGAGGAACGCGCGGCGCGGATTCCGGCCCGAGTCCGATTGCGAAACCGGCCGCCCCGAGCCAGTACAACAACGGCGGTTTTTCGAGCCACGGTTTGCCGTCGAGGACCGGCGTGACGAAATCGCCGGAGCGCGCCATTTCGCGGGTGATCGACGCATACCGCGGCTCGTCCGGACCATAAAGGCCCCACGCGTTCGTGAACGCGGGATACAAAAGGAGAAGAGCCAAAACCGCGATCGCGAGGCGCGACCGATTCGTCTGCACTTAACTACTTTAGCGACGAAAGGGCTCGGGCGGGGACGCGCCGCTGCGTGACTCCGTTCGCCGCGCGTAGAATGGGAGATCCTATGTTTCGTTCGCTCTACGTTCAGGTGTTGACGGCAATCGCGATTGGGATCGGGCTGGGCTACGCGCAGCCGGATCTGGCGACATCGATGAAGCCGCTGGGCGATGGGTTCATCAAGCTCATCAAGATGATCATCGCGCCGGTGATTTTTTGCACGGTCGTCACCGGCATCGCGGGGACGGCGGACCTCAAGAAAGTCGGGCGGACGGGCGGACTTGCGTTGTTGTACTTCGAAGTGGTGTCGACGCTTGCGCTGATTATCGGGCTTGTCGTCGTTAACGTGTTTCAGCCGGGCGCGGGAATGAATGTCGATCCGTCGAAGCTGGACGCGAAGTCGATCGCTACGTACACGACTCCGGGGAAAATGAAGGGCACAGTCGATTTCGCGCTGGATGTCATTCCGTCGGCGTTTTTCGACGCCTTCGCGAAGGGTGAAATTTTGCAGGTGCTGCTGCTTGCGATCTTGTTTGGCGTCGCGTTGCAGAACCTCGGCTCGCATCGGAACGAGGTTTATACGTTTATTGAACGCACGTCGGAGATTTTGTTCTCCATGGTCAAGATGATTACACGGCTAGCGCCGCTGGGGGCGTTCGGCGCGATGGCGTTCACGGTGGGCGCTTATGGGGTGAAGAGCCTGCTCAACCTGGCGCACTTCATGGCCACGTTCTACCTGACCTGCGTCCTGTTTA
>VFZQ01000479.1 GCA_016871135.1 Acidobacteriota bacterium
TGCGATTCTGCTAAAACTGAAACTAGCTGTCCACTGCTTTTTTGCATGGGCCGCCAACTGTGTCTAAACTTTTGTCTCACGGTTGGGGACAAGCTCAACCTGTCATCCCCCGACACGAGCGTGTGTTTCGGCAAATCACTCCCGTAACCGGACTGTAATTAGTCAACCGTACCCTCCCCCAGGGCCGCACCAGAACGTTCGGCTCCATCACCGTCCGAGCCCAAGCAATCCCGCTTTACGCCCAACAATCAAACCCCGCGCCACAAACCGCAACGGCCAATCCACAGCCTTCGAAATCCCAATCCGCGGAGTCGCGTCAATGCGCCCCGCCCGCAATCCCGTATCGTACACCCGAATCACACTCGACGCCTCAAACACCGTCGTCGCATTGTGCGCCTGCGTGATCCCAAAATGCCGCGTCAACCGCCCCGGCCCGCTCACACCCGTCACGCCCCGAATCAACACGCAGCCCGGCGTCCCATCCGGCTCGGCGATCAAGTTCAAACACTCGTGCATGCCGTAGATCAGATACACATACGCGCGCCCCGGCGGCCCGTAAATGACCTTCGTCCGCTTGGTAATTCCGCGAGAAGCGTGCGCCGCGCCGTCGTCCAGGCCGAGATACGCTTCAACCTCGCAGATCACGCCCGACACATCGCCAACCACCAGCGTCTTGCCCAACAACGCGCGCGCGACCGTCACCGTGTCACGGCGATAGAACGATTCCGCAAGCAATACAGGTTCGCGCAATGGGTAGACTAGAAACTTACCACTCGCCCGTGCGCCTTTTCACCGCCATCGACATCCCGGAAGACATCCTCGCGACGCTCACCGATCTGCTGCGCCAGCTAAAACCCTTGGCGCGTTTCAAATGGAGCCCGCCGGAAAACCTCCACATCACCACGAAGTTTATCGGCGAATGGGCCGCCAGCGACTACACCCAACTCGCCAAAGTTCTCGAAGCCGTGCCTCGCCCCGGCCCCATCGATATCGCTGTCCAGGGCATCGGCTGGTTTCCCAACCCCCATCACCCTCGCGCCTTCTTCGCGGCCATTCAAGCGCCGAAAGAACTCGCCGATCTCGCCGCCGCAACCGCGGAAAGCGTGGAAGCCATCGGCGTCGAAAAGGACGAACGCCGCTACACGCCGCACCTCACGCTCGCGCGTATCCGGGAAACGGACGGTCTAGCCGATGTGCGCAAAGCCGTGGCCAATCTTCCGTCGACAAACTTCGGCCGCTTCACCGCCCGCTCGTTCTGGCTCTACGAAAGCGACCGCTCGAAATACACCAAACTAGAGGAGTTCCCACTTCTGTGACCTTCCTCCTTCTCATCGCCGCCTACTTCATCGGCGGCATACCCTTCGGCTACCTGTTGGTCCGCTGGCGCACCGGTGAAGACGTGCGCACCAAGGGCAGCGGCAACATCGGCGCGACGAACGTCCTCCGCAGCGAAGGTCCCAGCCTCGGCATCGCGACGCTGCTTCTCGACATCGCCAAAGGCTGGCTCTCGGTCTGGCTCATGGCCAGGTACGGATCGGACTCGGCGTTGTGGACCTCTCTCGCCGGACTCGCCGTCATCATCGGCCACGCCTTCCCCGCAGTCTTGAAATTCCAAGGAGGCAAGGCCGTCGCCAGCTTCGTCGGCGCATTCGCGTATCTCGCGCCACTACCGCTGCTGGCAATCACAATCATCTTCGTCGCCGTCGTCGCCGTCACGCGCTACATCTCCCTCGGTTCTATCATCGGCGCCGGCCTTTTCCCCTTCGCGGTCTGGTTGATCGATCATCCCGACTTCAATCTCGTACTCGCCGCGTTCGCCGGCGGCCTCTTCATCATCTGGCGTCACAAAGGCAACATCGAACGCCTCGTCGCCGGCAACGAAAACGTGCTCAGCTTCAGCCGGAAGAAGAGGCCCGCGTGAACCGCCTGACCGTCCTCGGCGGCGGCAGTTGGGGCACCGCGCTCGCCATGGTCTTCGCCCCCCGCTTCGACAAAGTATCGCTTTGGACCTACGAAGCCGACCTCGCCCGCGAAATGTCCGCCGAACGCGAGAACAAGGTCTTCCTCCCCGGCTTCCGCCTCCCACCCAACATCGAAGTCTCCTCGAATTTGAAAGATTCGCTCAGCGACGCCAACATCGTCTTAGGCGTCATGCCGTCGACCGTCCTCCGCCAGGTCTACGTCGACGCCAAGCCGTTTATCCCGCCAAACGCCCCAATCGTCAGCGCCACCAAAGGCATCGAACGCGGCACGCAAAAGCGCATGTCGGAAATCATCCGCGAAGTTACCGGCCGAGATCGCATCGCTGTCCTCAGCGGCCCGTCGTTCGCTCGCGAAGTCGCTCGCGGCGAACCGACCCTCGTCGTCGTCGCCTCCGAACAACTCGCCCTCTGCGAAGAAGTCCAAAAGGCCTTCACCGGCCCTACCTTCCGGCTCTATAAGAGCAACGACCCCATCGGCGCCGAAATCGGCGCGGCCCTGAAAAACGTCATCGCCATCGCCGCCGGCATCTGCCACGGCCTCGGCCTCGGCTCCAACGCCATGGCCGCTCTGATCACCCGCGGACTCGCCGAAATCACCCGGCTGGCCGTGTCGATGGGCGCACAGCCCGGCACACTCGCCGGTCTGGCCGGTCTCGGCGACCTCATCCTCACCTGTACCGGCGAGCTCAGCCGCAACCGCCGCGTCGGCACCGAACTCGCTAAAGGTAAGAATCTAGACGAGATAATCGGCAGCATGCGCATGGTCGCCGAAGGCGTCGAGAACACCTACTCGGCCATCGAACTCGCCCGCCGCCAAAACGTGTCTATGCCCATAGCGGAAACACTGTACGCGATATTCACGGAAGGTAAGAGTCCCTACGACGCCCTAAGGGAATTGATGGAGCGTCCGGCTGGACTAGAAGTGGTATAACAAGCGTAAGTCGTTATGCCACCGCAACCTTTCGACCAAACCGGGGTTAAGGAAGACATGATGGCAGTTGCAACTCTGGAGCGCGATGCGGAATTGATGCTACGCGTCCGGGAGGGCGACACCCACAGCTTCGGCCTGCTGCTGGAGCGGCACCGCGTCCCGGTCATTCACTTTCTCTGTCGTATGGTGCAGAACCAGCCGGTGGCCGAAGAGTTGGCGCAAGAGGTTTTTCTGCGCGTCTACCGCAGCCGGGCTAACTACGAGCCGACCGCGAAATTCACCACTTGGCTCTTTCGCATCGCCAGCCATCTGGCACTGAACTGGATCCGCGACAAACGGCACGAGCGCGGCCAGGAAAGCCTCGACGCGGAAGTACAGGAAGGGATGTCGCGGCAGGTACAGGATCGCGGCATGTCGGCCGAACAGTCCTTGGTGCGGCAATCGAAATTTGAAGAAATCCGGCGGGCCATCGACGGTCTACCGGAAAAACAGCGGGCGGCGGTGCTCATGCACAAGTACGACGAAATGGAGTACTCGCAAATCGCATCGGTGCTCGAGTGTTCGGAATCGGCGGTCAAATCGCTGCTGTTCCGGGCGTATGAGAGTTTAAGAGCGCGTTTAGCGCATATGGCGTGAAAGGGGGATTGGCGAACATGTTAGATCACAAGATGACTTGCCCGTTGCAGACCGATAATACGGATATTCTGCTCGACTACTGCTCGCGGTCTCTGGACCCCGACCGCCGCGCGATGTTCGAACGGCATATGGCGCATTGCGCCGAATGCCGCGACATGGCGTCGGCGCAGTCGGAAATCTGGATGGCGATGGACGCCTTCGAAGCCGAACCGGTATCGGCAGACTTCGATCAGAAATTGTACGCGCGGATCGACCGCCTGGAACACGTACCCGTTTGGGACAAGTTCTGGGCGCCCGTGCGTTCCTACTTGCAAGGACAACCGGCCTGGAAGCCCGCTCTTTCGGTAGCGGCGGCTTCGGCCGCGCTGGCGGTCGTGTTCTTCGTCCGCACCGATGTCATGGCGCCGCGGCTGATGCCGGCCATCAATGTGCAGGAAGTGGTCGAAGCCGAGAAGGCGCTCGAAGACCTCGATATGCTGGGCCAGTTGGAATCGGAATCCCCGCAATCGGAGAAAGAGACGATCTAAATGTTCCGCCCGATCACAGTTGCGGTGATCCTCGCGTTCGGCCTGCCGGCCAGCGCCGAACCCCAGCCTAAGCCGAAGTTCAAGGCGATGGGAATCGGCAAGCGCAAGGGCCCAGGCCCCGGCATGCGTCCCGAAGCCTTCGAAAAATTCCGCAGGCTGTCGCCGGAGGAGCGCAAGACGGCATTGCAGAACCTTCCTCCCGAACGCCGCGAAATGATGGAGCGTCGCCTCGAACAGTGGGAAAAGATGACGCCCGAACAGCGCCAACGCGTGGAAGGCTCCTACGCCCGCTTCCAGGAGATGTCCCCCGAGAAGCAGCAAGAGGTGCGTCAGCTTTTCCGCAAATTCAGCGAGACCTTCCCGCCCGAAAAACGCCCGCAAGCCCAACTCGCCGTACGGCGGCTGCAGAAAGCCGAAAACGACGAGGCGCGCAAGAAGATCGTTGAATCGAAGCGCTTTCAGCAGCAGTTCAACGAGGACGAGCGCAAGCTCATCGAGCAGATGGCCAGCGATCTGCCCGAACGCCCCAAACGGAACTTGTCGATCTTCCGGATATCCCACCCTCGCGATGCAAGCTGCGCAAAGACAACCGTTCCACCGTCCGCGGTAACCGACGCCGGTCTCGCCGCAAGAAACGGCGAATGCGGCAGCTTCTCAGCGGGGAACGAGCGCCGGCCTTCGAATCCGCCGCTCTTCTTCACCGTTCCCGAGTCCCGGTTCCAAACCACGCCTGTCCAAATTAGGCTCTGAAAGAAGAGAGGCAAGGTCCTGGTAGGGTTAGAAGACGTTCCGCCAAGAACAGAATCCAACCCGACGAGGACCAAGCCCTGACACGAGTATCGAGCATTTTCA
>VFZQ01000480.1 GCA_016871135.1 Acidobacteriota bacterium
TCCAAGTTGGCGTATCCTGTGTCCATGCCCACGTGTCGCGTCGAGTGATCATTTTCCCGTGTTCCGAAAGGAGTCGGGGTGTGAAACCAAAAGGATCGCCGGGGGCACCGGAGGAGTTTAACCAAATGAAAAAAAAGCGTTAGCACTGGCGTTTGTCGTTTTTTCGCTGACAGCCCCGGCTGCTACGCTGTACGACAACGGTTCGTACAATAGCTTGGGCGGCAATGGCGCGGGTGAAGGATATATCGCAAACGATTTTATTTTGGCCGCGATGTCCGATCTGACGGGCATTCGTTTTTGGACCTTAGAGGGGACTGGCGCTTACCTGGGCTCGATCAACTGGGAGATTCGGTCGAACGTTTCCAACCTGCCTGGCGCGATTATTGCCAGCGGTAACGCGCATCCGACGCGAACCAACGTCGGGACCGCATTGAGCCTTACCGTTTTTCAAAACGACCTCTCTATTGCCGTGAACGCGTTGGCGGCCGGTACGTACTGGTTTTCGTTCCACGATGGCCTGGACACCAACGTGACTTTTCAAGATTTTTATTGGGCTTGGGCCGACTTGAACGCGACGAATACACCGACTAATCGCGGCGTGGAGTTTGTGATCGGCGGGTCCAGTTGGGACACTCTGAGCCAAGAGCATGCGTTCCAGGTTTTTGGCGACACTACCCCAGGTGGCGGAGTGCCGGAGCCGAGCGCCGCTCTGTTGTTTGGCGCAGGACTCGCGGCGATTGCCTCGGCCCGGCGCCGTCAGAACTAGTTTCGAATCGTTAGCTGTCTTAGAGGAGGGTGTAGTGAAGATCTTGAAGAATTCTGCTCTTGGCGCCGCCGTAGCGGTAACGCTGGCGGCGCAGACCGCGCCCGGAACCCGGCAGTTGCCGTCTCATTCGGATGTGTCACCCGACCTGCTGACGATGATGCTTTCGCAACCGATGGCCTCCGTTCAGGAACCCGCGCTGTATGTTCACAAGCACGGCCCCACGCTTGAAGATGTGGGTGAAGCGCAGACGAGTTCGGTCACGAGTCCGCTGACTCCCGCGTTCGTGCAAAACGAAACGGTCGCGGCGCCGGCGTTCTCGGCCGTTCCTGGGGCAAATTTTGAGGGTTTGGGCACGGGAACCGTAGGTTACACGGTGAGTGTCGCGCCCCCCGACACGACACTCGCCGTCGGCCCCAACCATTTGGTGCAGTGGGTCAACTCGCATATTGCGATCTACAATAAGGCGGGCCTTCCCCTTCTCGCCGCTCCTGGATTCGTGGCGGGAAATACGCTGTGGTCGGGATTCGGCGGAGTGTGTGAATCAACGAATCGCGGCGATCCAATCGTCGCGTACGACAAGATCGCCGACCGTTGGGTGTTCTCCCAGTTCGCCTTTGCCGTCAGCGGCAGCAATCCGACAACGCCATACGTGCAGTGTTTTGCCGTGACCCAGGGATCCAATCCCGCGGGCCCCTATAATCGATACTCCTACGATTTCAGCACAATGGTTTCCGGATTCAACGGATCAACCGGCCAATTCAACGACTACGGCAAGATCGGCGTCTGGCCGGATGCCTATTACATGACATACAACGCATTCGGCGGCGTGCCGGCCGGGTCCAACTCCGGCGTGATCCTCTGTGCCCACGAACGCGCGGCGATGATCGCCGGTACGGCTGCCGTGATGCTTTGCGCGCCAGTGAATTTTTACGGCGGGGGCGCGTCCTTCCTGCCGAGCGACTTGGAAGGTTCGACGACAGCGCCACCGGCGGGCCGGCCGAACTTTATGATTCGGCAAAATACCACTACCCAACTTCGGATGCTGAAGTTCAAGGTAAACAATTTTTCTCCAGGCAGCTTTACATTTGACGATGGATTTGGCGGTGGATCGGGCAGTGTCGTCAACATTCCGTTCCCAATTCTTCGCGCGTGCAACGGCAGTGGTTTAATCTGCATCCCGCAGCCGGGCGCGGCGACACAGCTCGATACGCTAGGCAGCAGGCTCCTCTACCGGCTTGGCTATCGCAACCGCGGGGGCGTCGAAAGCCTCGTCGGCAGTATGTCGGAAGATCCGGATGGCGCCGGCGCTCAACAGGCCGCGATTCGCTGGTTTGAATTGCGCGCTCCGGCCGCCAACCCGCCCCAGCTATTCCAGAACGGCACGTTCAACCCCGATGCCACAAACCGCTGGATGCCTTCGATCGGTATGGATAAGAACGGCAACATCGCGATGGGCTACAGCGTTTCAAGCGGTACCGTTTTTCCGGGGATTCGTATCACGGGAAGACTTCGGAGTGAGGTCCGAAATCGCATGCAATCCGAGACGACGATCATCAACGGAACCGGTTCGCAAACGGTGAATCTTAGTGGGACGGCTCTCACTCGTTGGGGTGACTACTCGACCATGCGGGTCGACCCCGCGGACGACTGTACATTCTGGTTTACGACGGAGTACATGGCCGTCAACGGCGTCTTTAACTGGCGTACCCGTATTGCGGCATTCAAGTTCCCGAATTGCACTCCGTAACGATGCGTCCGGCGATTTTGGCGTTTTCCTTTCTAGCGCCGCTGCTGGCACAACCGGCAGCGGTGTCTCCGGACACGGTTGTGCTGACAGTCCACGGCCGCAAGTACACACGCGCGGAATTCGAAGACATCCTCAAGGCGATGGAATCGAATACGCAGACCGCCGTCGACAAATTAAAGACCGCCGAGACATTCGGGCGGAACGCGGCTCTAGCCAATGAGGCCCGATCGAAGGGCCGCGACAAATCGCCGTCCGTGCAGGCCAAGCTGCGGATTTTTGAAACAAACCTCCTGAGCTTTGCTTTGTTCGAACAAATGCTCGCCGAAGTGGAGAAGGACGAGCCGGCGCTCCGCAAGCGGTACGAAACTCAGTCACACGTCGCCGAGGAGCGCAAGCTGCGACACATCCTGCTTCGCACCATCGATTCCACCCCCACCAAAGGCAAATGGACTCCGGACGCCGCCAAGGCGAAGGCCGAAGTCTTGCGAAACCGCATCACCGGCGGCGCCAGTTTTGTCGATATCGCCAAGGCTGAGTCCGAGGATGATAAGACAAAGGCCAACGGCGGGGATCTCAACTACATACGCCGGCCCTTACTGCTTCCGCAGCTCGGAGACGCAGCGTTCACGATGAAGGAAGGCGAGGTTAGCCAGCCGGTCAAGACGACCGACGGCTATCACTTGGTACTGCTCGAAAAGATCGCGCCGCCGAAATTCGAACTGATCCGCAAAGCGCTGGCCTACGACCTCGCGCGGGAGCGTTTCGAAAAGCAGGCGGCCACCGGCGTGGTTCTCAACCCCGACTACTTCGGCAAGAAGTGACAAATCCTGGCGGCGTCTTCCGCTAGAGTGTGTAGAGTGTCTCTTTCCATCCGGATCGCCGGAGTAGGTGTTTACGTTCCGAAACAAGCCGTGAGTGCGGCGGACTTGGACGCGCGGTTGGGCGTTGCGCCCGGGACGACCCTCGCGCAAAACGGCGTCGCCATGCGTTACTTCGCCCACGAGGACGAGACCGCGAGTTTCATGGGCGCCGCCGCGATCGAGCGCGCGCTGCTGCAATCGTCGCTCGATGTCTCCTGCCTCGACGCGATTCTGTTTTCCGGCGTCATGTCCGAGCAGCCGATGCCTTCGACCGCCATTCTGATTCATCAGCGCCTCGGCGCCCGCGCCCAGGGGACCGCCTGTTTCGACATCAACGCGTCGTGCGCCGGCTTCCTGCGCGGCATGGAGATGGCCGCGGCCGGCATCCAAAGCGGCATCTGGAAACGCGTGGCGGTGGTGTCGGTCGAGTTGTCGTCGAAGGGCCTGCGCTGGAGCGATTTCGATACCTGCACGCTGTTTGGCGACGGCGCCGCCGCGGCGGTGTTCGAAGCGTCGAACGATGCGAGCGCGATTCTCGCGATCCGCAGTGAGACGTTGAGCCAGGGCGCGGACCTTTGTCAAATGCGCGCCGGCGGATCGCGTTTTAACGTGCGGACGCCTCCGCCGGAATTTGACGACTACCTCTTCGCGATGAAAGGCCGGCCGTTGCTGCGGCTCGTGCAGCAGAATTTTCCGCGATTCCTGGGCGAACTGCTCACCGAAACGCCCGTTCAACTCGTCATCCCGCATCAAGCCAGCGCGGTGGGTCTGGCTTTTCTGCGGAAAGAACTCGCGCCGCATGGGCTGCCCGCCATCGAGATCCTGCCGTCGTTCGGCAATCAGGTCAGCGCATCGATCCCGTTCGCGTTGCATCATGCAATCGCGAGCGGCGCCTTGAAGCGCGGCGACACGGCGCTGCTGGTCGGCACCGCCGCCGGCGTGACGATGAACGGCATCGTGTTCCGGTATTGACGTGCGGATAACTCTGAAACGCGCCGGATACTGCAGCCAGCGAGCGTGGTTCGCCGATCGATCCTCGTTCTCGCGCTGGATTCGATTCCCCGCGATGATCGCAATCATTGAGCATCCTCGATTGGGCCGTGTGTTATTCGACTGCGGCTACGGCAGCGCGCTCGTCAACGCCACAAGCGCGGGCGCGCGGATGTACAAGCTCGGCCTGCCTTTCGTCTTGCCGGAGAACGAACGCATCGCGACGGGCGCCGATCGGATCTTCCTTTCGCACTACCATCCCGATCATATCGGCGGGCTTCGCGATGTGTCCGGCGCGCCACCGATTCTGTGTTCGCGCGACGGCCTCGCGCGCCTGCGGTCGCTGCGCGGGATTGCTCTGCATCGCGCCGCGTTTTTTCCGGAGCTGTTGCCGGATGACTTCGACGCGCGTGCGGAAGCGATTGAAGACCTGCCGCTCGTGGCGGGCATCGGTCCGTTTGAAGAAGGCCGCGACGTCGCCGGCGACGGTTCGCTGATCGCGATCGCGCTGCCCGGCCACGCAGCCGGCCAGTACGGACTGCTTT
>VFZQ01000481.1 GCA_016871135.1 Acidobacteriota bacterium
CTCCGACAGCGACGAGTGCAAGGTCACCTCGCCGTCCGCCGCGCGGAACTTAATGGCGCGGGAACGTTCGTCGGAGAACTGCATGACGCGTTCGAGCGAGCCGCGCAGGACGTCCTTGGCCAGCACGATGACATTGGCGTGTTCTTTCGGCAGAACGCGTTCGTAGTCGGGAAAATTGCCGGTCAGCTTGCGGCCGATCAGCAGGCGGTCGCCGATCTGGAAGAACAGGTGGTTCTCGTCGCCCGCGAACGACATCATCGTGCCTTCGGCCGATTCGGCGGCGACCTTCATCAACTCGTTCATCGCTTTGCGCGGAAGCAGCGCGCGGAAGGGTTCGTTATTTTGCAATTGCAGCTCCAGCGGCGCCTCGACGGCCGCCAGGCGGTGGCTGTCGGTCGACACCATCACCAGACCCTCGGGCCGGACCAGTAGCAGCGCGCCATTCAGCGTGAAACGCGATTCTTCCGCGGAGATGGAGAAGATCGTTCGCTGGATCATGCCGGCGAGAACCTTCACGGGAAGCTGCGCGATCGGCGCAGGCATCTCCGGCAACTCGGGAAAACTCTCGCGGCTCATGCCGGGGATGCGCGTTTTCGATTTGCCGCACGTCAGCGACGCCCACTGGTTATCGCCGAACTTGACGACGATCTCGCCTTCCGGAAGCAGGCGGACGTAGTCCATCAGCTTCTTGGCCGGGATCGTACCCGACCCCGCCTTCTTCACCTTCGCCGGACAGGCCGTGCGAATGCCAAGCTCCAGATCGGTGGCGGTGAGGACGATGCGGTCCTCCTCGGCCTCGATAAGCACGTTCGACAAAATCGGAATCGTGGACTTCTTCTCGACAACGCCTTGCGAGAGCGCCAGTTCGCGCACCAGGTCCGCTCGATTGATTGTGAATTCCATTGTTGCCGCCTTTGCTCTGCTCTTCCGGTTTCTTAGTAGAGAATGAAGAGAACAATTACTGTACCGGAATCGTAGGAGTTGTGGATATGTTGAATTCTCTCTAAATTATACAAAACCAAAGTGCTTCCCGCTACACACGGCTGCGGATTTTGTTGAGGGAAGTTGAGGATGTTTTCGTCGCCCCAACTGTTCCACAAGCTTCCTCAGCCCCAAATCGGCCCTGGCTGTGGAAACCACGCCTAAGTCTCTCAAAATGCATCGATCACGCTGTGGATAAGCCTGTTCAGATCGCTATCATGCTGCCGGAGCTTCTCGATCTTTTGGATCGAATGCAGAACTGTCGTGTGATGCTTGTTGGCAAAGTGCCGGCCGATCTCCGGCAACGACGCCGGCGTCAGTTCCTTGGCCAAGTACATCGCGATCTGACGTGGATAGGCGATGTTCTGCACGTTCGTCTTCAACTTGAGTTGCGCCGGCTGCATGCCAAACTTGTCCGCCACCGCTTTCACGATGGCCTCGATCGTGATTCGGCGTTCCGATCCGGCGCTCAAGTTCTTCAAGACCTGCTGCGTCATCGACAGCGTGATTGGGGATTCCGTCACGCTGGAGTAGGCGATCAACTTCACCAGCGCGCCTTCAAGCTCGCGGACGTTGGACTTCGTCTTCGTGGCGATGTGGATGCGAACCTCCTCCGGCAGACGCACGCCCTCCGCCTCGGCTTTCTTGTCCAGAATCGCCATTTTCGTTTCGAGATCCGGCGGCTGCACATCGACCATCAATCCCCACTCGAAGCGGCTGCGAAGGCGGTCCATCAAGCCCTGTACGTTCTTCGGCGATTGGTCGGACGAGATGACAATCTGTTTGCCGTGTTCGTGCAACTCGTTGAAAGTATGAAAGAATTCTTCCTGCGTACGTTCGCGGCCGGCTAAAATCTGAACATCGTCGACCAGCAGCGCGTCAGCCTTTCGGTAATGCTGATGGAACTGGCTCATGCGATCGGTGCGGATGCAGGCGATCATCTCGTTCATGAACCGTTCGCTCGATGTGTAAACCACGCGCGACCCGGGCGACCGCTCCATCAGCGCCCTTCCGATTGCGTGCATCAGATGCGTTTTTCCCATTCCGACGCCGCCGTAGATAAACAACGGGTTGTAGCGTTCGGCCGGTTTATCGGCAACCGCGCGTGCGGCGGCGTGCGCAAACTGATTACACGACCCGACGACGAAGTTCGCGAAGCTGTATTTGGCGTTGAGCAGCGACGCCGCCGGTGAAAACTGAATTTCGCTCGGCGCGCGATCGGCAACCAGATTCGCAAGCGGCGCGGGCGCCGCGCCAACTTCGTAGACTACACTTTTTACGTCCAACTGCATTGCCCGGATCGCCGAATGGATGTTGTCGGCGTATTCCTGTTCCATCCACGTTTTGGCGGCGTCGCTCGGAACGCGGACCACAACCGTTCCGCCAAATTCTTCGCGCTGTTCGGTCGGTGCGATCCAGTTTTGAAAACTCTCGGCGCTCACGTTTCGCGCGAGCTGTTGTTTGATCTGATCCCAGGTGGTCATGGTTGTTCAAGTGCAGTGAAGACAGACTAATACCAAAAGTTTTCCACAGCTGTGGAAAAACCAGTGGATTAGTTTGTTGGCAGAGGATGTTCCACTGGTGAGAGCTGGGAGGCGACCCCGCAATTTAGCTGAGTGGAACAGCGGTGCGGAACCCTAGTCTAACACAGACGCCGGGATCCAATACAAGTACCATGCAGAACAATAACTCCCTTGTTTTCAGTGAGAAAACATTTCCAATCGAAATTGTTTCTATCCGGTGACGATCGCCTGACACCCCGGCGGGAACTCCGACAATTGTGTTACATCTGTTGCCGGAGAACCGAAATCTGGGGTTGTGGAAATTTCAAAAAAAGCGTTTGATGGAAATTGCCCTGCGTCCGCGCTTTTGATAGCGTAGGGACAATCGAGCGGATTCCGCGAAGTTCGTAAAGACAACATGACAGTCAGTATTCGCATAGGTGGTATGTTGGCGCACATCAGCGCGATGCCGCGTCAGGGCGGCGGGGATGCTGGGAATGCGTCCCTGCTGCGGCGGTCGCGATTTGATCCCGTCTCGACCCAACGATTGCGGGAGTTGTTGGCCAGGGACGCCGGGCCGATCGTCGCGCGATACCGCGATGCCGATGTAATGGAAGAAGTCGCCAAGCGCGTCGAATCGGGCCGCTGGACGATGTCGGTTGTCACGGCGCCGCAGACAACGACGACGCTTGATTTGGCCGGTGCGATCGAAGCGGCGAAGAAAGCGGCGGGCGCGGGCGGAAGCTCATCGTCTTCGAAGAAAGACCCATCGCAAGACAGCAAGAAGTCCTGGATTGAGATCGATCTGGTGAATGCGAAGAAGTCTCCGGTGAAAGGGGCGAAGGTCGTACTCACACTGCCGGACGGAACGGTCATCGAAACGACGCTGAACGACAAAGGTGTTCTGCGCAAAGACGGCATCGACCCAGGCACCTGCAAAGTGAAGTTCCCCGATCTCTGCGGCAAGGAGTGGTCCAAGTCCGGGAGCTTCGCGGAAGGCAAGTCGGTCGCACTTTTTAAGCACGCTCCGAAAATTCCGGCCGGTCCTTACACGGTGAAGCAGGGCGACCACATTTGCGCGATTGCGCACGATGCGGGATTCGTGTCGTGGAAGACCATTTGGGATGACGGCAAGAACGCCTCGCTTAAAGGCAAGCGTAACGGGAATGTGTTGTTTCCGGGCGACGTCGTGGAAATCCCCGCGAAGCAGAAGAAGGAAGAGAGCGTTCCGACCGGTGAGTATCACACGTTTCAGACGATTGGCGAGCCGTTGCAATTGAAGATCGTCATGCTGGATTGGGCGGGCAATCCGCTTCCGGATATCGAACTCGACTTGCAGGTGGACAAGGGCGAAAAGATCCGCACAGCCGGCGACGGGAGCGTGAAGAAGAACATCGATCCAAGCTGCGAGCGGATTGGCAAGATGGTTGTGAACGGGCAGGAAATCGAAGTCCGGCTTGGGCATTTGGATCCGGTGGAGGAGATCAGCGGGCAGGAAGGCCGGCTGGAGAATCTTGGCTACGATCCAGGACACAAAGGCGATCCAAGCGATATGAAATTTCGAAGCGCGGTCGAAGAGTTTCAGTGCGACTACAGTCTCAGCGTCGATGGGATCTGCGGACCGAACACGCAAGGCAAACTGAAGGAAGTGCACGGCAGTTAGACCGATGGCATTCGGGAATAAGCAGACCGAAGGGGGCTATGCCGCCAGCCACCCGGAGCCGGAACCGCGCCGGGTCTTCATCTCCCCGGCCACGGGCGCCGAAAAGAACACGATCGCCGAACAGCTCATCGTGGTCGGCTGTTGGAAGATCAGCGACCTGCGATTCGATTTCGACTCCTCATTCGTATTGCCCGACGCAAAGAGCGAGTTCGTGGAACTGGAGGCGTTGCGAAAGGTGCACGCCGGCGGTCCAATTTCGCTGTTCGGCCACGCCGACCCAACCGGTAACGACGACTACAACAAAACGCTGAGCGGCCGGCGCGCCGAAGCCGTTTACGCGGTTCTGATCCGAGACACGGCACGTTGGGAAAAACTGTACAAGAACCCGTTCGGCGGCGATCAATGGAGCCTGCGGCATTCGCAGATGATGGCGACCGCGCTCGGATTCGATACAGGCGGAGCGACGGGAGTTCCGAGCAAACAAAGCACGGACGCCATCAAGGCGTATCAGCGATCCAAGGGCCTGACCGACGACGGTGATCCCGGCCCGAAAACGCGAGAGAAGCTGTTCGCCGATTACATGGCGTTCCTCTGGCCGAACCCAATCACCAAGCAGGATTTTCTGCTGAAGGGCGCCGACTCCGGCGGTAAGGGCGACTTCCAGGGTTGCGGCGAATTCAACCCGGTGATGGTCTTCTCGAAGCCCGAAAACGACGAGTTCCAGAAGCCGCAAAACAAGGCCGCGCGCGACGAGCAGAATT
>VFZQ01000482.1 GCA_016871135.1 Acidobacteriota bacterium
CTCCGGCTTTCGCAAGATCGCGCAACGCATCGACGAGTTCGGCATCTTCACCGTGTCGATCGCGGAACGAGTGAATGCTTAGGCTGCGCGGCCTGTTGTGGTTGGCGTGCCTTGGACCGCTGTTCTTCCTGACCTACAACTTCGCTAACGCAACTGCAGCCGCGCGCAGCCACGTGCCGTCTCTCGCTTTCGATTGAGAACGGCATCTGCCGTTCCTCGCGTGGACAATTTTTCCGTATTGGTCGAGCGATCTCCTCTACGGCCTCTCCCTACTCATCGCGAAGTCGAAGGACGAACTGGACACCCACGCGCGGCGCTTACTGGCCGTGCAGTTGATATCGGTCGCGTGTTTCGTCGTGTTTCCGCTGCGGGTGACTTACGCCGCACCCGCCGTCGACGGCGCCGCCGGTTGGCTCTTCGCGCAACTGCGCGGCTTCGATCAGCCGTTCAATCAAGCACCCTCGCTCCACGTCAGCCTGACCGTGATCCTCTGGGACTTTTACGAGCGGCGGCTCCCGCGCTGGACCTGCGCCTGGTTCGTGTTGATCGCCCTGTCGGCTTGGACAACGTATCAACATCAGTTCATCGACCTGCCGATGGGCGCGTGGCTTGGTGTCTTGATCGTCGCCGCGATGCCTGAAAGAGCGAATCCGAAACCGAAACTGGCTTCGGCATATCTCGCGGCCGCGATCACCCTGACGGCATTCGCATTCACCGTACGCGGTTGGGCGTGGCTACTGCTTTTCGTCGCGTTTCCCGTGTCGATAGTCGCCGCTGCCTACTGGTCGGGCAACGCGGCCATGCTGGGCAAGAAAAACGCCCGCATGCCATTCTGGATGTGGCCAGTCGAAATCGGCGCGCGAGTCAATGCTTACCTATGGACGCGCGGAACGCCCGCTCAGACTGAGATCCGCGAAGGAGTATGGCTGGGCCGCGCGCGTCGAATCTGCGAGCGACACACGTTCGCAAGCGTCGTCGACCTCACCGCCGAGCTCTCCACCAACGCCGAAACCGTAATTCCCGTTCTCGATTTGACACCTCCAACAAACAGCGATCTCACATCCGCCGCCGAAGCCATCGAATCCGCGCCAAAGCCGGTGCTTGTCTGTTGCGCACTCGGTGTCTCTCGATCGGCTACGGCGGTGGCGGCATGGTTAATCGCAACCGGCCGCGTACAGTCGGCCCAAGACGCCATCGCGGAGATCCGCCAAAAACGACCGATAACCAGGTTAAACACAAAAGCACAGAAATGTTTGCAACAATGGTGCGGTGGCAGAAATGAATTCGGCCCTTGATTGCCGCGCCGCGGCCGCTCTCCTTCGATCCGCGCTCCCCGCCAGCTACGCCGCGCACGTCGGCGGAATCGCAGCATTCGCGCACCGTCCGGCTAGCGCCCTTGGTTACGCGCTTATCGCCTTGTCGCTGCTCGCATGGACCGGAGTAATCTACTACTCGATCCGCGTCAAGCTCGACTCCGAACTCTTCGACATGCTGGCCGACGACCCTGCCAGAGCCGCAAGTCAGTTGGATTTTTTCCTCGCCTCCGCGCGCCTTGCAAACGCGCCGGCGGAAACCCGCTCCATCGAAGACCGCATTGCGGGCGGCATCGCATTATGGAAGCGCCTCCTCATAGTGGTAGCGATTCAACTGCTCACACTCGCCGCCGCGGTCTTGTTGCAACTGTAATGCTCGCGGCGATCGTGCGCGGATTCATCACGACCGGAGCGAAGCTCCTGACCGGCGCGCAAGGCCGCTGGATCGGTTGCGCGCCCGAGGCGCGCCTTCGCATTTACTGCGCCAATCACACCAGCCACATGGACTTCCTTCTGCTGTGGACCGCGCTTCCCCGCCCCTTGCGCGCGGCAACGAGGCCCGTCGCCGCGTCCGACTACTGGCTGCAAGGCCTCATTCGCCGCTTTGTGATCGCGGACGTTTTCAACGCTGTTCTCGTCGATCGAGGCGCCGGCGTCCACGGCAACCCACTCCAACCGGCGTTCGACGCCATCGCCGCCGGCCAGTCGTTGATCTTCTTTCCCGAAGGAACCCGCGGCGACGGCGAGACGCTTGGCCCATTTAAATCCGGCGTCCATCATTTGCTGAAGGCCCGCCCGGACGCGGAAGTCGTGCCCGTTTGGATCGACAACGCCTACCGCGTGATGCCAAAGGGATTTTTTTTCCGGTACCCTGCTCTGCTCGATGAGTTTCGGCGCTGTTTTGCGCTATGAAGTCCAGGAGCCCAAGGAGGCATTTCTCGAGCGCCTCCGATCCGCCATGCTGGAGTTACGCCCTCAATGATGAACCTGCCGCACGAAGCTCTGCTCATTTTCGCCGCGCTCGGCGGCGTCCTGCTCGTCGCCAGCGGCGTCGGATTTTCGCTTCGCGCGCGTTTCGCCGGTGGGCCCTCGCAAGCCGTCGTCGACAACCTCAACGCACGTATCCGCGCATGGTGGATGATGATCGCGATCGCAATGGCCGCCACCGTTGCCGGCGCGCCGGCGATAGTCGGGCTCTTCGGATTTCTCTCTTTCCTCGCATTCCGCGAATTCATTACACAAACACCGGTGCGCCGCGCCGATCACGTCGCGCTGTTTGTCAGTTTCTTCATCGCGATTCCCGTACAATACGGCCTCATCGGCATCGGCTGGTACGGCCTGTTCGCGATCTTCATTCCCGTCTACGCGTTCCTCAGTTTGCCGATTCTATCCGCCCTCATGGCCGACGAGCGCAAGTTCCTGCAACGCACCGCCGAAATGCAATGGGGACTCATGATTTGCGCGTATTGCCTAAGCCACGTGCCCGCGCTTCTGACGTTGCACATCCCCGGGTACCAAGGCCGCGAAGCGCTGCTGTGCGTGTTTCTCGTGTTGATCGGCCAAGCCAGCGACGTGCTCCAATACATCTGGGGCAAACTTTTCGGTCGCCGCAAGATCGCAGCGCGGCTTTCCCCCAACAAGACCGTGGAAGGGTTGATTGGCGGCGTGTTCAGCGCCACCGTGCTAGGCGCCGCGCTCTGGCAAATCACGCCGTTCTCGCCGCTCGCCGCTGCGGCGTTGTCGCTGTTGATCACCGTCTTCGGCTTCCTAGGCGGCCTGGTGATGTCGGCGATCAAACGAGACCGCGGCATCAAAGACTGGGGCGGACTGCTCGAAGGCCACGGCGGTATTCTGGATCGGATCGACTCGCTCTGCTTTTCCGCGCCCGTCTTCTTCCACGCTGTGCGATACTTCTACTCGGTCTACTAAAATGACATCGCTACTCGTTCGATGGGCCATCTCGGCCGCCGCGGTATTCGCCGCCGCATACTTCGTGCCCGGCATTCACGTCAGCGGCGTGGCGGCGGCGCTCATGGCCGCTGCCGCCACAGGCTTCATCAATGCAACGCTCGGAAACCTCATCAAGTTCTTCACCTGGCCGGCGCGCTTCCTTACACTCGGCCTGTTCTCGCTCGTCATCAACGCG
Organism: Acidobacteriota bacterium; assembly: GCA_016871135.1. Lineage (GTDB taxonomy): Bacteria > Acidobacteriota > Terriglobia > Bryobacterales > Bryobacteraceae. The sequence continues at coordinate 3,460 of VFZQ01000482.1, forward strand.
CTGATGTTGTGGCTGGCGGCGGCCATCGTTCCCGGCTTCCGCGTAGATGGCTTCATCGCCGCGTTTCTCGGCTCACTGGTACTGAGTGTGATCACCACGGTCGGCGGCTGGATGACGGAAAGCTCGTCTAAGAAGTCGGACTAACGCACGTCAGCGCCTCGCACCATTCCTTAGTCACATAAAACGTCGCGCCCGCTTCGGTGCGGACGACGTTGTACACCAAGCCCCAATTCACGCCAGGTTCCACGGCGCCGGCGTCAATGAGGTTCTTCACACCCCACCGCCGAAAATGAAACTGCCCCGAGGCGGGATGCAACCATCCCGACGCCAACTTCGGCGCGCCCTTTGCCGTTCGCGCGAACGCCCGCACCGCGTTCTTGCCATCCGGCACCCACTCCGGAACGTCATCGCTCGGAATCGTCGAAAACCACGACACCACGCGGCCCATCAATCCGGCGATGAGGAATCGCAGAATACGTAGCAGCAGCGGCACGAACATCGCAATACAAACAATGATCAGCAGAAACACCGGTACCGCGATGTGCGGATACTCATACGCCAGCGCCAACAGCACGACAACGCCGAAATCCTCCGCGACGCTGATCGCCGAGTGCGTCGTCGGCTCGGGCGCCGTGTGCGCCATCAAGCGGAATCCCATCTTGCTAGAGTGCGTGCCCAGCGCCAGCGAGCCTGCCACAATCATTGCTATCGCTCGCACAACGGGATCGAGATCCGCCGTTGCTCCCAGCGCCAGCAGCGCGCCGCCGATCGGCCGGATAAACGTGTGCACCGCGTCCCAGATCGGGGTGAAGAACGGCACCTTGTCCGCCACGAATTCGGCAACATACATCACACCCGCGGCTATCAGTACCGCCGGATGAGCCAGCAAGTTCAATTCACCGGGCAAATTGCTGAGCAGCCCATACCGCAGCCCCAGACCTGTCACGAGCACCGCCGCGTACAGATTTAGGCCTGCGCCGATCGCCAGCCCAAGCACCTGCGAAATTATCGACCACTTGTCCATGTGTTGTCAGGCTTGTCGCGCCTTCACCATCCGATACGCAAACAGGAGCGCAATTGATCCAAGAACCGACATGATAAAACCGGCTGATTCCCCTTCGCCGTACAACCCCAACGCGCGCCCGCCCCATCCGCCCACAAACGAGCCCGCAATCCCCAGCAGTATCGTCACGACAAATCCGCCGGGATCCTTCCCCGGCATCAAGAATTTGGCGATGACGCCTACAACCAAACCGGAGATGATGGTGCCAACGAGTCCGAACATCGTTTTCTCCTTGATGGATGCCGAACGCGGCAAAGTCGTTTCCTACGCCGCGCCGTTCTTTTTAAACCACGCTTGCAGCTTCTGCCAGCCGTCCTTGGCGCTGGCATCGTGGTAGGTCGTGCGGTAGTCGGCGTGAAAGCCGTGATCGGCTTCTTGGTACACG
>VFZQ01000483.1 GCA_016871135.1 Acidobacteriota bacterium
AAACGATTGGAAAGCTGGTCCTGCGATGCCTTCAGAACATTGATGGCAAAGGCGTTCGCTGCGTTGAAGTGCGTGATGACATTCGCCTTGTGGTCGATGCAAATCAGCACGATCGGCGGCTCCACCGATACGCTAGTAAACGAGTTCGCCGTGAAGCCATGTGGCGCGCCGTCGGCTGCCGTCACCGTGGCAATCGTGATGCCGGTGGCGAACCGTGCGCATGCCCGCCGGAATTCGCGATTTTCGATTGTCCCCACCATAACGCTTGACAGTGCCTTAAGCCTAATCTTATCATTGGTTTTCGGGACGCGTATTGCGGTCCCTTCCGGGAGACATCGATGATCAAGCTCGACATCATTAACGAAGTGGTCCATCGCACCGGCATCACTAAGACCAAAGCCGAGATGGCGGTAGAGACCGTTTTCGAATGCATGAAGAAGGCGTTGGCCGAGGATGATCGCATCGAGTTGCGCGGGTTCGGCATCTTTAACGTGCGGCCACGCAAGACCGGTATCGGACGAAACCCCCGCACCGGCGCCGAAGTAGCCATCCCGCCCGGCAAGGCCGTGCGGTTTAAGCCCGGCAAAGAACTGCAACAGTTGATCTGATGAAGCGGCCGCGGCGCTGGTGGCTGCATATTGCGCTGTTCGCGCTGACTGCCTTGACGACGACAATCGTCGGCGCGAAGATGGCCCAGAATTTTGCCGCCGACCGTCCGGCGTTTGTGATCGAAGAAGACATCTGGTTCTTCATCGACGTGTGGCGTGACCCGTCCGCGCTGCTGGCCGGCTTGCCATTCTCGCTCACGCTGCTTGCGATTCTGCTCGCGCATGAAATGGGGCACTACGTCGCCTGCCGGTATTACCGCATCGACGCCTCGCTGCCTTACTTTCTGCCCGCGCCCACGCTCATCGGAACATTCGGAGCGTTCATCCGCATCCGCGCGCCGATCTACTCGCGCCGCCAGTTATTCGACATCGGCGTGGCCGGGCCGTTGGCGGGATTCGCACTGATCGTGCCCGCGCTTGGCGTCGGGTTGGCTGGTTCGAAAGTGGTTGCCGGAATCGCCGAGCAAGGTGACGTGCAGTTCGGAACCCCAGCGCTGTTATGGGCCGCGGCGCGAGCGGTTTTCGGCGACGTTGCGATCGGTGACTTGTATCTGCATCCAGTCGCCCGCGCGGCCTGGGTCGGTTTGTTGGCGACGGCGCTGAACCTCCTCCCGATCGGGCAATTGGACGGCGGCCACATCCTCTATTCGCTCTGGGCGGGAAAACACCGTCTCATGTCCCGCGCCTTCGCGCTAGCCCTGGCGGCAGTCGGTCTGGCGTTTGGCTGGTTCGGGTGGATCGCCTGGGCGGGATTCTTCTTCTTCGTTGGATTGCGGCACCCGCCGATCGTCGATGAAACACCGGTCGGCGCGGGCCGTCTGCGGCTGGCGGCGCTGGCGGCGGTTATACTCGTCATATCGTTCACGCCGGTGCCTGTCCTGCTGCGTGGGTCGGAGATATTGTGAAGATTTCGGCGACGATTATCACCTACAACGAGGAACGAAATATCGCCCGTGCGATTGAGAGCCTGCGCTGCGCCGATGAAATCATCGTTGTCGACAGTGGTTCGTCGGATCGCACCATGGAAATTGCGGAAAAGTTGGGCGCGCGAGTTATCGAGCGCAACTGGGTGGGTTACTCCGATCAGAAGAACTGGGCGGCCGATCAGGCCTCGCACGACTGGATTCTCTCCCTCGACGCCGACGAGGCCGTCAGCGAGATGCTCGAGGCCGAGATCTGGCAGTTGAAGAAGAACGGCCCATCGGCCGACGCCTATACAATGCCCCGTTTGGCCCAGTATTTGGGCAAGTGGATCCTGCACTCCGGCTGGCATCCGGATCGCAAGAGCCGGCTCTACCATCGCCGCAAGGCCAAGTGGGTCGGTGCGTACGTGCACGAAGGTCTGGAGGTGAGCGGGAAAATACAGGAGCTAGAAGGATCGCTGCTGCATTTCACCTGCCAATCGTTGTCGGAGCACTTACGAACCATGGATCGCTATACCACGCTCGCGGCCGAGCAGTTAGTCGAACAGAAAGCCAAAATATCGCTCTGGAAGTTATTCTTCAAGCCCTGGTGGGAATTTAACCGGACTTACTTCTTAAAGCGCGGATTCCTGGACGGCGCCGAAGGAATGGCGATCGCCTGGACAGGCGCTCTCTACGTCTTCCTTAAGTACGCCAAGGCCCGCTTTATGTTGCCCGGCCGTTAAGGCACGGTGATGGCGGCCATGTTGCTGGTCGCTTCCCCGATCCGAATTGTCACCGCGTAATCGCCCGCGCCGAGGCCGGACGGAAGTTGAAAGCGCGCCCGGCCGATACCGGGCAAGCCTGGGACGACCGATATTTCAATCGGAATCGCCGCGGCGTCGCCGACGGTCACTTCGAATGGAAGAACGGCCTTCGAAACCGGATCCTCCGGTACGGCGGCGCCGGAGACGAGAGCCGGATCGACGGCGCCGAAACCGGTCACGAGGACCGAGGCTTCCCCATTCTCGACCACCGCGCCGGCGGCGCGCGCCGGATCCTCGGGCATCGTGAAAATACCCGGTGCCGCGGAAAGCAGATCGAAGCGCATCGGTTCGCCCGCGATGCCGTTGACCGAAATCGTGAACTCGCGGCCTTCCCCTGGCTCGACTTCCCACGGTATCTGGCCGGTCAATCGGTTCGGCGATGCGAGACTCAGCGGAACCGCAATCCCGCCAATCGTCGCCGACGCGCCGGCGAGGGAAGCCCGCAGCGGCGGCGCGGCCGTCGATTCCTGCCCGTCCGCAAGCCGCTCGCCTTCGATGAAAAACACCGAGCCGATCGAAACCGCTTCCGCGCCCGATGCCAGATTTCGCGGCTTGGAAGTGAGGACCGGAACGGGCGGCGGAGCCGGCGAAAGCCGCAGTATGAATCCGCTGGCCGTCGCGTACACATTGCCGTCCCACCCGGCTGCGAGTTGGCGCAGGAATTTTCCCTCCGGCGCCGCCGCCGTATACAAGATCCCCGCGGGTGTGACGATGCGAATCCGATTGCGGCGGGATTCGAGAATGAACAGGTTTCCTTTCGAATCGACAGCGAGCGCTGTCGGCGTTTCGATACCCGTCGTCAACGCCGGCACGCCCTCGGCGTTCGACCCCGCTGAGCCATTGCCGGCATACGCACTTACCGCTCCGGTTGGAGTGATCTTGTACACGCGACCGGCGGAGGACGACGAAACGTAGAAGTTGTCCGAGGCGTCGATGGCTATTCCGCTTAGCGTTACCGCGTCGAGCGAAGGCGTCGTGGTGAGCCGCGCGACCCCGGCTGGCGGCGTATAGCGGTAAATGCGCGCGCCAAGATCGAGGATCCAAAGGCGGTCCCGGGTATCGACGGCGAGCGCCGAGGGAAGCAGCAGTGTGCTCCTGGGAATGGCGGTGGCGAGCAGCCCGTTGGCGATGCGCCGGATGACCCCGTTCGAATCTCCAACGAATATGTTGCCCGTGGTGTCGAGTGCGAGTCCGCGCGGACCGAGCAGCGGCGATTCGACGGCCCGCGCGCCGTCGGCGGCCGATGCCGATGTGCCGTTGCCGGCGATCGTTTCGATGTTGCCCGAATCCTTGATCCGCCGAATCCGATTATGCGTCGAGCTGATGAAGTAAATGTTTTGGTCTTGGCCGATGGCGATCGCCGACGTGTCCCCAATGCCCGCCGCGACGGCCGGACCGCCATCGCCCGAAAATGCGGCGGCGCCGGTGCCCGCGATCGTCGAAACCTGAAAATTCGGGGCCGGTCCGGGGACGCGCCGCGCGATTTCCAAAACCACCGGAATCGTCGCGGAGGCGTTGATCGTCTCCGTGGAAGAAAGACGAATTGACCCTTCGTATCGTCGGCCCTGTTCGAGTCCTGCGCTGCGGAAAGTTACTGTGATCGTCGACGGAGTCGTTCCCGCGTTCGCGGTCAAGGAGAACCACGATTCTCCCGATGTCGTCGCCGTAAACGGTACGCGTGCGGCCGTGAACTCGACTAGCGACACCGTTAACGCCACCGGTTCGCTGCTGTCGGGGGCGAGTAGAGAAGCGAGGGCCGTGGCGGCGCTCCCCAATGTGCCCTTGGCGCGAACTTCCAGCCGTTGCCATGTGCCGCCGGCGTCGCGGCTACGGAAGTGCAAGGATCCCAGGCTGGAGGAAACCGCCGTGGCGAACAGGAGATTCGAGTTCTGGCGGTCCATGTGACTCAGCGAGTCGGAGGTCGGGTTGATATCCGTGCCGAAGGCCGAGGCCGGCGGGCATGTGAAGATGCGCCCCTGATCCTGGCTGCGGCAGTAGCCTCCCGACGAACTGCCGAGGTAGAGGTTTTGCGAACCGTCGCCCGCAACCCAGATGCGGATCGGCTGCATGGATGGAACCGGAAAATCCGGCGGAGGCGTGAACGACGAACCTCCGTCGAAACTGCGATGCAGACCAGTAACGGTGCTATTGCCAACCCGCAACAGCGAACCGGCGACGCAGACGTAGACGAGATTCGGATTGTTGGGGTCGCTGGCCAGGCACGCCGCGCCGGTGGAGCTATCTCCGAATGTGCGCAAGGCGCCGGTCAACCGCCAGCTCACCCCTTCGTCGGTGCTCCGCCATACCGCCGCGCCGGATGCGTAGAGCATCTGCAACGGGTTGGAGAAATTGACGTCGAAGTGTCCGGCGGGGCCGGGAAGCGGTGTCGTGATCCGCGTCCAAGCGGTGCCGGCGGTAGCGCTCTTGTACAGCTCCGTACCAAATCGCACATAGAGCGCGCCGTTGCTGGCGATGGTGAAATACGAGGCGGCGGTTGTCCCGGTAGTGGGCAGGCCGGAGTTCGCCCGCGCCCACGTCGCTCCCGCGTCCGTGCTCTTCCATACGCCGCC
>VFZQ01000484.1 GCA_016871135.1 Acidobacteriota bacterium
ACGGGCTCCTCTACTTCGCGAGCGAAGAGGGTAAGATCTCGGTCGTCCGTCCGGGCCGGGAATGGGAAGTCGTGCAGGTCAACGACATCGGTGATCCATTCTTCGCCACTCCAGCGCTTTCGGCGGGCCGCATTTATGCGCGCGGCGACGATGCGCTTTATTGCTTCGCTTTACCCTTTTGAAAACAGCTCCGTTCGCGCCTTGCCTTTGCCGTCTTTGGTTGCATAGACGGGCCGCTGTTCGACCTCGTAGGCGGTATCGGGCGCGACACCCATGGCCGTGTAAATCGTCGCGTGCAGGTCCTCGATGGAGATCGGATTTTCAATCGTTTTGCACGGGCGTTCATCGGCGGTCTTGCCGTAGAGAAAACCCTTCTTAAAACCACCGCCGAAGACGCACACGCTCACCGCTTCGGTGAAGTGGCGATGCATGCCGTAGTGCTTCGGTTCGGTCATTGTCTTCGGCTGCTGGACCTGATCCTTTACTTCGAGACCGGGTTTGCCTTCGGTCATCATGTCGCGGCCGAACTCGGTGGCGATGACGATGAGCGTGCGGTCGAGCAGTCCGCGCTCTTCGAGATCGAGCACTAACTGCGCGATCGGGCCGTCGATCACCTGCTTCATGTCGCCCGCGCGTTTGTGGCCGTTTTCGTGTGTGTCCCAAAAACGGAAGGGGATGTACTCCGAGGTCACTTCGATAAACCGCGCGCCGGCTTCCACAAGCCGCCGCGCCTGCAAACAGCCGAGGCCGAATTTATTGTCGCCGTACTTGGCGATCACTTCCGGTTTTTCCAGTGCGAGGTCGAACGCTTTTGCCGCCGGGGAGGTCAACAAGCGGTGTGCGTTTTCGACCGAGCGCAGATAACTCTCGCGTTGATGATCGCCGGCGTTTTTCATCGGCGACGCGTCGAGCAGCTTCTTGTAGAACGCGCGCCGATTTTCGAATCGTGTCGGGCCGACGTATTCCGATGGCCGCGTTACGCTGACGGCATCGCGCGGATCGACCATCTGAAAAGGCCCATATTCGGAGCCCAGAAAACCGGCCGTGTGAAAGGCCTTCAGCGCATCGGACTCCGCGCCCAGTTCCATGTTCTGGCCGACCGCGATGAACGGTGGAATATCGGGATTGCGCGGGCCGAGCGTACGCGCCAGGAACGCGCCCATGTGCGGCACCGCGACCGCTTGCGGCGGAGCGTAGCCGGTGTGCCAATGGAACTGATGGCGCGAGTGCAGAATGAAGCCGAGATCGCCGACCTGATGGCTGCGGATCAACGCTCCGCGGTCCATCACCTTGCCGATTTTTTCGAGGCCTTGCGAAAGACGAATGCCATCGACCGCGGTCGGAATGCTTGGGAAGGTGCTCAGCACTTTGTCCGATGCGAGGCCGGTTTCATACGGCGTGTGGCGCTTGGGATCAAACGTTTCGGTCTGCGCCATGCCGCCGGCCATCCAGAGCAGGATCATCGAGTCGGCGCGCGGCGCGATCTTTGGCGCGGCCAGCAACTTCGGCGCGGCGCCGGTTAGCGCGGCCAGTACAGCGCGGCGGGAAACGTTATCGAACATATTGAAACTCCGGATGCAGCAACAGGCTCCAAAGCAGATCTTCCAAGCCACCGTTCGCTTTCAGTTGTTCGATGGCAATCGTCTTTTCGGCGGGCGCGGGCGCGCGGCCCAGCGTCTGCCAGAAAAGGCGGTCGGTGAGTTTCGCCGCATCGGTTTCCGGCTTGGGCGAAGCAACCGGCGGCGCGTCGGAGACCTTCGTCAACAGATTACGATCGGGCGCGGACGGAAAGATGAAGAAACGCGCCGCGCTGTTTACTTCGCTGATGCGGCCGATGTCGTCCATCACGATTGTGCCTTTCAGTGTGCGCGCGCCGTCGGGCACGGCAATGTGGACGGCCTTGCCGACGGGCGTCGTCAGCGCGTTGTAGCTCTGCTTGAAAAAGGCCACGGACTTCAACGGCTGCGTTTGCGAGGGCTGCGCGGCGACGTTGTCATCGAAGCGCAGGTCGTGCCAGCCGGCGATCGTGCGATCCCAATCGTAGCTGCCGGCGTCTTCGATCAGCAGCCAGATTTCCTTCTTGCCGGCCACATCGATTCGGAAACGCGTACCCGCCGAGCGCCGTACGGCCTTCGAATCGAACAGCGGTTCGGGCGGTGCGGGCAATGTTCCGTTGAGCCGCTGCGCGCCGCGCCGCAGCGATTGCGCGAGCGTTGTTCCGTTAACGAGTTCGAGCGCTTGCAGCGTGCTCGATTCCGGCGGGCGCGTAGTGTAGACCTGATCGCGGATCGGCCGGCCGAGCGCGCGTGTCAGGGCGGTCGATTTGAATTCCCACTCGCGCGCGAAGCGTGCCGAGCGGTCGTTCTGCAGCAAGCGCCACTCGCCGGTGAGCGCGGAAAGCGAGTCGACGAATTGCTCCGCTGTGATGCGCCGGGGCTGCGGGCCGCGGAAGGTGTAACTCTTCTCTTCGACGATCGGCGCGGCCTGCTGCTGCCACGCTTTCGAAGTGAGGATTAGTTTCAGGAGGTGATTGATGTCGCTGTTGTTTGCCGCGAAATCGTTGGCGAGCCAGTCGAGCAGATCGGCGTTCCACGGTTCGGCGTCCATGTCGTCGACAGGTTCGACAAGCCCGCGGCCGAACAGCCGTCCCCAGATGCGATTGACGAACGTGCGGGCCACGCGGCCGTTTTGCGGATGCGTGAACAACGCGGCGGCTTGCGCGCGGCGTTCGGCGATTGTGCCGTCCTGCTTGATCGCGCCGAGGGAAGGGAACAGGAACTCGGGCCCTTGCATCTTGCCCGTGCGTGCATCGCAGCGGATCAGTTCGAGTTGCGCCTGTTCGGAAAATATCGCGGCCATGCCGTAGCTCTGGCGAAGCTGGTACTTGTTGATGAAGGAGTCGTGGCACGACGCGCACTTCAAGTTCACGCCGAGAAAAACCTGGGCGGTGTTCTGCGCGGCTTGCATGTGTGGAAGCTGCGAAGCGTTGACGTCGCCGCGCCAGTTCACGCCGACCAGAAAGCCTTCAGGCGCGTCGGGACCGGCCGGGTTGATCAACTGACGGACCATCGCGTCGTAGGGTGCGTTCGACTCGATCGCTTTCTTCAACCACGGCGTATACGGCTTGGCTTCGCCGTGATAGGCGCGGTTGTCGTTGCGCAACAGATCGTTCCAGAAGCTGATCCAGTGTCCGGCGAACATCTCGCGATCGGCGAGAAGCTTGTCGATGAGCGCGGTGCGGTCCTTCGCCGGCTGCATCTGTTCGTAGGACGGCGTGACGCCCCAAAGATCGAGATAGACGCGTTTGGCGAAAGTGGCTTCGTCAATCATCGGCCGCCACGCGAGGCCGCGTTTGGCGTTGTAGGCGGCGACGAACTTATCGATTGGATTGATCTCGGCGTTTTGTGGCAGCGCAACGACACGCGGCGCGAGCGGCGCCTGCCACTTCGACGCGGCCTTAGCGCCGACATCGGCCCAAGGCAGATCGGCGGAGACCCATCGTTCCAAGGTTTGAATCTGCGCTTCGCTCAGCGGATCGCCCGTCGGCGGCATGCGCGTGCCTAACGCGCCGCGCACTTTCGGTACGATCTTCGCGCGCGCTTTCACAAGCGACGCGCGATCATCCATCTTCAAGCCGGCTTGCGCATTGGGACCAGAGTGGCAACCGGCGCAACGCGCGGCGAAGATTGGATGCACTTCGGAGGCGAAATCGGCCTGTGCGTGCAAACTCGCCGCCGCGAACGATAGGGCGAGGAGTCGCACCGTTACTTCACCTTCACCCAGCCCTTCTTCTTCGAGCTCTCAACGATCTTCTCAAGCAGGATCATGCCGCGAAGGCCGTCGGCGAAGGTCGGGTAATCGACCGGCGCGCTTGCGTCGGCGACCTTGGCGTAGAAGCGCTTGTAGAGTTGCTTGTGCGAATCGTCGTAGCCTTCTGAGTGGCCACCGGGGAGGTCGGCGAAGCCAGCGGCCGAACCCATCAGCAGCGAAGGATCTTTGACGATGACCTTGTTCGGCTCGTTGCGATTGCCGAGCCAGAGTTCGTCGGGGCGCTCCTGATTCCACATCGCGCCGCCCTTGGTTCCGTAGATCTCGAACGCGAAGCGGTTCTTGTTGCCCGCGGCCATCTGGCTGACGGTGTAGGCGCCACGCGCGCGACCGCCCAAGTGAATCAGCACACCGCCGTAGTCTTCGGTGGTGATCTTGACTTCTTCGTAGTCGCTTGGCTGCAGCGTCTTGCCTGCGAAGGTTTGAATGGCGACTTTTGGACGGCGGCGTGTTTTGTGGAACGTCGCCAGGTCGGCGCAAAGCGCGGTGATCGGCAAGCCGGTCAAGTGCTGGATCATGTCCATCCAGTGCGAGCCGATGTCGCCGACCGCACGGAGCGCGCCGTTGGCCTTCGCGTCGATGCGCCAGTTGAAATCGGTATCGTAGAGCAGCCAGTCTTGCGAGTAGGTTCCTTGCACGTGCAGAATTTCACCGAGTTCGCCGGCGGCGATCAACTGGCGTATGTGTTGGACGACGGGGTAATAGCGCAGGTTGTGGCAGACCGCGTTGGCGAGCTTCTTCTTCGCCGCGAGCTTCACCATTTCGGCGGCTTCCTTGCTCGTCATCGTCATCGGCTTTTCGCACAGCACGGCCTTGCCGGCTTCGAGCGCGGCCATCGACATCGGGTGATGCATGGCGTTGGGCGTCAGGATGTGAACGGCTTGAATGGATTTGTCGTTCAGGATCTCCTTGTAGTTGCCGGTGGTGGTCTCGATGCCGAGAGCGGCGCCAAACTTCGCGGCCGACTCCGCGCTCGACCCCGCGACGGCGGCGACTTCGACGTTGCCCAGCCTTCGGATCGCCTCCGCGTGGACTCGTCCCATGAAACCTGTACCAATG
>VFZQ01000485.1 GCA_016871135.1 Acidobacteriota bacterium
GACCAATCGAAGCGCGTACCGCGATAGTAGCCGCGCTGCGCGTCGGGCAAATAGATCTTCGCCGTAACAAGACCGTTCGAAATTTCGGCGGTTGGGAAATCGGCGGCCGCAAGCGCGGCCGCCGATAGGAGAACAGAGAACAGCCTCATTGCTTGATGATCTGCCCGTCACGCTTGCGAACTTCGCCCCAGCCGCCGTTCAAGCGGCCGCGCTCGCCTTGTTCGTTCTTGCCGAACGGATACTTCGCCGCGGCCTTCTCGTTGACCTCGATGCCCCAACCCGGTTTCTCGTTCGCGTACAAGTAGCCGTTCTTCATTTCCGGGCAACCGTCGAACACTTCGCGCGTTGCCTCGCTGAACGGCGAGTACTCTTGCACGCCGAAGTTGTAGCTGGCCAGATCGAGAGCGACATTACAGGCATGCCCGAACGGCGACACATCGCCCGGACCGTGCCAAGCGGTTTTCACACCGAAATGCTCACCGAGAATCGCCATCTTCCGGCAAGGCGTCAAGCCGCCGGCTTGCGATACGTGAACGCGAATGTAGTCGATCAACCGCTCGGAGATCAGCGGTCCCCATTCATGCGGCGAGTTGAACAACTCACCCATCGCAATCGGCGTTGTGCACTGCTGACGAATGATCTTGTACCAAGCGATATCTTCCGGTGAAAGCGGATCTTCGAGGAAGAACAGCTTGAACTTCTCGCAATCCTTCGCGAACTGAATCGCCTGCGTCGGCGTGATCCGCTCGTGTGTATCGTGCAGGAGTTCGAGATCTTCGGGCAACTCCTTGCGGCAGACTTCGAACATATTCAGCGCGCGGCGAATGTAGGCCATCGGCTCGAACACCGGTTTGTTGTGCAACGCGGCAACGCGGCTGTCGGCGCCGCGCGAACCATAACCGGCCATACCCGGCACGCCAACCTGCACGCGCACGTGACGGAAGCCTTGCGCGATGTACTTTTGCACCGAGGCGACAACTTCTTTCGCATCATTGCCGGAGGCGTGTCCGTAGCAGTCGGCCGCTTCGCGCACTTTTCCGCCGAGCAGCTGATACACAGGCATCCCGGCCATGCGGCCCTTGATATCCCACAGCGCCATATCGACGCCCGAAATTCCGTTATTCAGAACGGGGCCGTTGCGCCAGTAACTGGAGTTGTACATCGCCTGCCAGAGATCGTCGATGCGATCGGCTTTCTGGCCGATAAGGAAAGGCTTCAAATAGCGCCGCACAGCTTCGACGACGAGATCGGCGCGCTGCGTATACGTTCCGCAACCGTAGCCGTACAGCCCATCTTGATCGGTGATGACTTTCACGACGACAAGCCGCAAGCCCGCCGGTGCTGTCGCGATCACTTGCACATCTTTGATGAGCGGTGACGATAGCCCGCGCGCGGCGCGATCCGCTTGCGCCTGAGCGTTTAGGTGCCTTTGCGACATCATTGTGGCGGGTACCGCGCCCGCTGCGATTTTCAACAAATTACGCCGGTTCATTTTTTCTCTTCCACCATTTTCTTGAGTGTCTCGAGCTGCTTCTTGAGATCCTGCTCGCGCAGCCCCAGTAGGACAGCATATACCGCCAGAATGCCCCACGCCACTGCGAGGCCATAAAACATGAATGTGATATTTCGTTCGTCCATGGTCTTAGAGCGCGTGCGCGTAACGCCGCAGCGCGTCGATCTCCCTCTGTACTTCTTCTTGCCGCAAGCGTGTGATCACGAATATCGCAGCGAGCGTCGCCAGCGCCAGCGTATTCACATAGAGCATCTGTTCCATCGCCGGATCGATGCGTTGTTCGCCGGTCCGGATCGACAACACCGGCCCCGGATGCTGCGTACGCCACCATTCGATCGCCTTCCAGGTGATCGCGACGGACACGTAGGCGAAGATCGACAACACGCTCGCGTTTTTGGCGCGCTCGGTCGGATCGTCGATCGCCTTGCGCAACATCAAATACCCGAAGTAGACAAGCCAACAAATCAGCGCCCAAGTCAGCCGCGGATCCCAAGCCCACCAGATGCCCCAACTGATGCGGCCCCAAAACATTCCCGTGATCAGATTCACAGCGGCGAAGGCGAGTCCGACTTCAGTGCAAGCCATCGCGATCGCATCGTATCGCGCGTTCTTCTTGACGAGATACAAAATGCTGCAAACCATCGCGGTTGTGTAGCAGAGCGTCGCCGCGAAGAACGCCGGCAGATGGTAGTAGAAGATCCGGTATACAGGCCCTTGCTCCATCTCGTCCGGCAAGTTGAACAGAATGACGTACAAGTTGCGGAGCAGCAGCGGTACGCCGACCAATCCAAGCGCGAGCACTATTTTCGACCGCATCGTCACCTCACCAAAATTGTTTCCACCAGCGCCAAAGCGAGCGTAGTGAAAATGATATCGAATCCGATCAACAGTCTCAGCCACTGCGCGAAATCGGGCGGCATCGCGCCCGGCATCAGCAGATAGTTCGTCAGTGTCATTGACGCGAGCAACGCCGGCACCAGCATCGGATACATGAGCATCGGCAGCATCAACTCTCGCAATCGCAGATTCACCGTCAACGCACTGAATACGGTCCCGATGCAAGCCATCGCCCAACCGCCCAGCAGCAGAACGCCGAGCAATTGCCACGGGTTCCGCCACCAGGTCACGTTGTAGAACACGCCGAAAATCGGCAGACAGATCAACTGAATCCCGGACTGGAGCGCAAACGCGGCGACGGCTTTTCCAAGAAACAGCGATGCGCCCGAGGCCGGCGACGCCACAAGCACATCGATGCAATCGTTCGGCATTTCGCGCGCGAACGATCGGTTGACGATCAACGTCGACGAAAACGCAAAGGCAAGCCAAAGAATGCCGCCGCCGTAATCGGTCACGATCTCCGAACCGGTATCAAACGCCATCGCCAGCAGCAGCAGTACGACGACGCTAAAGGACAACGAACTGTTCAGCGATTCCTTGGTGCGCAACTCGCTGCGCAAGTCCTTCCACGCGATGGCCGCGGCATGGCGCAGCGTCCTCATGCGGCCGTCCCAAACGTTCGATAGATATAGCCCGGGTCGCCCAGCATCTCCTCGGTTCGCGGACCGAAGTGCGCCAGCTTGCCGCGATCGATCAGCGCCACGCGCGACGCCAATTCCATCGCTTCGCGAATCTGATGCGTCGACAAGATGATGGTCACGCCGTTGGCTCGCGCACCGGTCAACAGAGACTGCAACAGCGCGATCGCCTTATCGTCCAGCGAGGTGAACGGCTCATCGAACAACAGCAGATCCGGCCCGTGCAAGAACGCCCGCGCGACGGCGAGCCGCTGCCGCATGCCGCGCGAGTATTCGCGCACCGGCGAATCGGCGACATGCGCGAGATTCACGCGCTCCAGCCATTCACCGATCGTCGCCTTCGACACGTCGTACAATGCGCCAAAGGCCTGCAGGTTCTCGCGGGCCGAGAGTTCATCATAGAGGCCGATCGCGTGTCCCAACCAACCAATCCGAGCGCGCGTTGCCGAAGCCCGCACATCGCCGTCGTAGATTTTCACGTCACCCTTCGAGGCGCCGGATAAGCCCGCAAGAATTCGCAGCAGCGTCGTTTTGCCCGCGCCGTTGCGGCCGAGCAGGGCCAGACACTCGCCGCGGTCGAGCGCAAAGCTCACATCGCGCAGCGCCGGATAGTCCCCGAAGTACTTCCACACTCCCGCCGTTGCGACAGCAGGCTCACTCATTTCCTCGCCTCGCTGCGATAGAGAAGCGTTCCGCCGATGGCCAGAATTGCGAACGCGATGCCGAGAATCGCATACAGCTTGTCGTATGGCCGCGCCTTGATCTGCTCGATCGACGGACCTTTCGATCCCTCCTCCGGCTGCAACTCGCCCGCGCCGGTCATCGTCAGTTCGAGCCTATCCTTTTCGACTTTGAAGATCGACGCCTGCGTCGTCGGCTCCTTGCCTTCGGACTTCAACCCATCGCCTACCAGTTCGACGTTTCGCGGCACGGCGATCATCCGTTGTTGCGCGGCGAGCACAAACTGAATCGGCAGCTTCGCAGGACTCGCGTAGGGCAGCGTGTAGGAGAGATCCATGCGCGTTTCGCCGGGCTTGATTGGAAAATCGACCTTCATCTCGCCGGGTGCGGCGCCTTTGTCGGCGGCGCGGCGAATCGGCATGCCTTGCGGCGCGGTTGCGTTCACTTCGACGGGGCCGAGCGGCTCGGCGTGCACGCGAAACCGCAACGTGCCGTTTGCCGAATCGTTCCAAGTCGTCTTGCCGTCATTTTGGAAAAAGTACGATTCGCGCACCGACAGTTTGTCGCCCTGCGGTTCGAGCAACATCATGTGATTGGTGACCAACACCTCTTTGCCGCGAACCTTTGAAGTCGCGTAGACAGTGAGAGCGATGCTGTTCAACGGCAATCCGGGCCGCAGGGTGTGATTGTACGTCACGCCATCGAACGCCGTTTGAATAAACCCGCGGCCGTTGAACGGCTTGTCGATTTTCCAGGCGCCCGAGGCGTCCGTCTTCACGCTTTCGATCGGTTCGGGCCCGCCCGCGCCGAACTGATAAATGGTCACCGTTGCGCCCGACTGCGGCTTGCCCGTCGTTCCATTCCGCACTGTGCCATCAACGGCGGCGAACGCGCCGAGCGATACAAGCGGAAGCAGATATCTCATGCCATCGCCTTTCCGCATTCGCCGCAGAACTTCAGCTTCTCTTTGAACTCGGCGCCGCAGTGGGGACATGCGTTTTTCGCCTTCGGCTTGGCCGGAGCGGCGGCGGGCTTCGACTTGCCGCCCAGCGCCTCCATCTGCGCCAGCACGCGCGCCAACTCCTTTTGCAAGTCCTGCTTCGACTCCTGATAGTCGTTGTCGGTAATCTTGCCGAGCCGGTACTCGAACTGCAAGT
>VFZQ01000486.1 GCA_016871135.1 Acidobacteriota bacterium
GTCATCGACAGCATGTCGAGCTTCGTCAACAACGTCGAATACGCCGACGGCAACTACTGGATCCCCTCCCGCGCCGACCTCGCCGACCCGCGCCTGGCCCGCCTCGTCTCACCCTCGCCCGAAGAGCAGCGCCTCGTGCAACTCTACTCGCGCAAGGGCCTCGACGCACTGATTGCGGAGTTGAAGAAGTAGCGGCTTCATCCGGACGTTCACTCGTGCCTCTCACCCGCACGGATACGCCGTCGTCCTACGGCAACAACTTCGTAGTCCGCATCCACTCCGTCAGCCGCACCGGCCACTGGGTAACTGGCAACGGCCGCTCCAACATCCCAAAACCATGCCCGCCCGTCGCGTAAATATGCAACTCGCACGGCACACCCGCCTTCTTCATCTTGACGTAGAAATTCGCCGACATCTCCGCCGATAGCGCATCGTCGTCGGCATGCACCAGAAACGCCGGCGGCGTGTCCTTCGTCACCACCAACTTCGGCGACCGCAGCGCGCCATACATCAGCACCATGTACGACGGCCGCGAAGAAACCCGCGCGATCGGGTCGTTCGACGACGCATCGCCCGCATCATAGTTAGTCCCAGCCAAAGCCGCCACTTCCCCGCCCGCCGAAAAGCCGATGATCCCGATCTTGTCCGGATCCACACCCCACCTCTCCGCATTAGCGCGCACCACCCGGATCGCCCGCGCGCCGTCGCCCAGCGCGTGCTCATCCACCGTGTACTTCGAATCCTTCTCGCGCGCCAACCGGTACTTCAGAACGAACGCCGCCACGCCTCGATCACTGAAATACTTCGCGACGTTGAAGCCCTCTTTGTCGATCGCCAATCGCTGATGCCCGCCGCCCGCCGCGATGATCAGCGCCGCCCCCGTCGCCTTGCCCGGCTCCGGCAAGTACACCGTCAGCGTCGGATTGTGAATGTTCGACACCGCACGATCCAACACGCCCGGCGTCGTCGATCGCTCCACCCAAACTTCGGCCGAGCCCTTCGCAAGACCCGGCCACAATTCGACAACTTCCTTTTCCCCCGCAACCAGCGGCAAGCAAGCCAGCAAAGCAAATCTCAAAGCATGATCTCCCTGTAGCACCCGCGCAGATCCATCTCGTACTCAATCGTCACAATCGGCGGCCGCGAGTAATGCCACGTAATGCCATGCGCCGCCGCTTTGCCTAAAGGCCTGATAATCTCGCTCGCCAAAATCGAACAGATCGAATGCACCGTGTACACCTCGGTCACCGAAACGTGCGCCCAATCGACGCCCAGTCCCTGCAACCGCCCCGCCATCAGCCCCATCACGAAGCGTGTCTTCTCGCGCATCGCATCCGCCGACGTCTCCCCGCGCCGCACGACATCTTCGGGCTTCAACGATCCCTCCGGCAACTCGCCCGCGCCCGCCACCACAAAAGTCTTTTCCTTCCTCACCGACGGCGCTGTGTAGCTAAATCCATACAACGACGGCGTCGATGGCGCGCCGATCTCCGGCGCAATATTCGTCCGCGCCACCGGATTCACATCGTCCAGAAAAATGCCCCACTCCTTCAACACGCCGATATACCCGGCGTTGAAATCGCTGAACCCTTGAAACGTGAACGGCTTCGGCGAGCGCAGTTCCATCCCGCACAACGCCTGCACCGGCCGCTTCACCGCCGCCAGATGCGCGCGCACTCTTTCAAATCCCGCCTTCAACACTACCGGCTGCGCAAACCGCACGTGGACAACTTCATAACCGCGCTCGGCCACCGCGCCCGCCGAGTACGGCGCGATGCCTTGCAGAAACGAATAGTTTCCCTTCGGATTCGGTACGAGCATTCAGTTCTTCTCCGCCGGCGGCGCCGGCAACTTTTCTAAAATCCGCGCGAACCGCGCCTTCGCCTGCAACACTTCCACATCCTGCGAAGCCGTCACATCTTTAAAACCCACTCCATCGCGCGCCTCGCCGCAGTCGAAAAACTGTCCATCGCCTTCCAGCAGCCAGCGCCGATCGCGCAGCATCCGCTTATAGCCCAAATAACTAAAGACCCACTCTCTCGGTTTGCCACGCTCCCCGCGCAACTGGGGCGCAAACGACACCCCGTCCGAGCCCGGGCCTTTATAGGAAACTCCCGTCCACTCGGCCAGCGTCGGCACAACATCGGCGAAGCTGACCAAATCGCGCAACACTTTGCCCTTCAAGACACCAGGCCCCGCGACAATCATCGGCACACGCACACCGGCCTCGGTCACCGTGCCCTTGCCGTCCTTGCCCGTACCGTTGTCGCCACAGAAAAACACAATCGTGTTGTCCGCCAGTCGCAACTCATCCAGCGCCCGGAATAAGCGGCCAACAATGTGATCCATGTACTCGACGTTGTTCTTCAAACCGCCCTTGGTCTTCTCACCGGGCTTCGCCAAATCAGGCGTCGGCTCCCATGGCTCGTGCACCAGCGCCATTGGGTAATACGCAAAAAACGGCCGCTCCCGATTCCGCCGCATGAAGTCGATGATCCAATCGCTGTACAAATGCGGACCGTAATCGGAAGGCTTCGTCGGCAGATGTTTCCCGTTCGAAACAATCGCCGGATGCCAATATCGCTGCCGCGCGGAGCCGTCAAAATTCGCGTCCGCCGGCAACCCGCCCTCCTTCCACGCCCACGCGAAATACTCATCGAATCCCGAATCGTGAATCATTGCCGCATGCTGCGACGCCAGCCCCAACTGCCACTTCCCCGCCAGGCCCGTCGCATAACCAGCCGCCTTGAACATATCCGCGAACGTGTATTCATCGGCCGATAAACGATCGACGCGAGTCGTCACGCGCCCGATGAAATTCGTGAAGCCCGTCCGGAAACCATACCGCCCCGTCATCAACAACACGCGCGTCGGTGAACACAACGGCGTCGCATAGCAGGTCTGGAAACGCACTCCCCGCGCGGCCATTCTATCGACATGCGGCGTGCGGTGCGCGGTGTTCCCATAGCAGCCGACCGCGCTCGCACCCAGATCGTCGGCCATGATAAACAGCACATTCGGCGGCCGCTTCTGCGCCGCCGCCAGCGCCATCGATGATAGGAAGCAGCGCCGCGTCATTATGGCAACCCAAACACGAAAATCGCCGACTGCGCCGCGATCGCAACATACTGTTTCCCATTCACCGCATACGCCATCGGCGAAGCGATAATGTTCGCGCCCGTGTAGTAGTGCCACAAATACTTGCCCGTCTTCGAATCGAGCGCGATCAGGTTCCCATCGTTCGACGACGCGAACACCACGCCCCCCGCCGTGCCCAAAACGCCCGTCGTCGGCGACCCGATCTGCAACGGGAAGTTCCACTTCGTCGCACCCGTCAACACGTCCAGCGCACGCACCGCGCCCGGCGTCCCCACCTTCGGATCCACCTGCACGTCGCCGCCGGTGAAGCCCTGCCCCGGCACCGGGTCCTTCGTCACGCTGGTGTAGATCGCGCACGCCTCGCGGACCGACACCAGAAAATTTCCGTTCGCCGCGTCATACGATGGCGAGCCCCAATTCGCCGAACCCGCCGCGTCCGGACAAACATAATTTCCCTCCGGCGTCGGCGTCGTATTCGGCAGCACAATCGGCCGGCCCTTGTCGTCGAGCCCCTTCGCCCACGTCTGTTTCGCGAACGCCTGCCCAGCCAGAAACTCGCCCGTCGTGCGATCCAGCACGTAGTAGAACGCGTTGCGCTGCGCCGTCACCAGCAGTTTACGCTTCTGCCCGCGGATCATGCCATCGATCAACACCGGCGTCTCGTTCGCGTCCCAATCGTGAACATCGTGCGGCGTAAATTGGAACCACCATTTGATGCGGCCGGTCTTCGGATCCAGCGCCAGCACGCTGTCGGAATATAAGTTGTCGCCCAACCGCTGGCGGCTGTTGTAGTCCGGCCCCGGATTTCCCGTCATCCAGAAAATTGTGTCGGTATCGGGATCGTAGGTACCCGTCGTCCACGTCGGCGAACCGCCGTAATCGGCCGAGATCTCCGGCGCCCACGTCTTCCGATTCGGATCGCCCGGCTGCGGCGTCGCGTGCACGCGCCACAAACGCTTCCCGGTCGCAGCATCATAGGCGTCCACCCAACCGGCCAGCGCGCACTCGCCCGCCGTCACGCCGACAATGATCTTCCCATCGATCGCCAGCGGCGCGTGTGTAATCGAAAATCCCTTCTTGTAGTCGTTGACTTCGATGTCCCAGATCACATTGCCCGTCTTTGCATCCAGCGAAACCAGATGTGTGTCGAGCGTCGCCAAGAACAATCGATCGCCCAACACCGCCAGCCCGCGATTCGTCATCACCGTGCAATGGCTCGCCACCTGCGGCAGTCGCCGCGTGTACTTCCAAATCGTCCGCCCCGTGCGCGCATCCAGGGCCGACGCATTGCTCAAAGGTCCCGTCACGAACATCATGCCATCGACCACCAGCGGCGTCGTTTCGATCCGGTCGCCCCCCATCTGATGCACCCACGCGCTCTTCAAGGACGATACGTTCGCCGGCGTGATCTGCTTCAGCCCCGAATAATGTGTGCCACTGAAATTGCCCCAGTACGTCAGCCAGTTGTGCGGCTCGCGATCGGCGTGCAACAACCGGTCGTAGGTCACATTGAAGTCCGCCGCCGGCTTCCATTCCGCCAACGCATGCCCCGTCGTCGGCGCCTTCATTAAGAACGCCGCGATATCGTTGCGCTGGCCATCGGTGAGGGCCGGATGCGGCTCTTCGATCTTTCGCACCGCCGATTTGCGCAAGAAGTGCCACTTGCCCGCGCGATCGAAAACGTGCGCCGTGAACGTGTCCTCGTTTTTCAGCACGCCGCGTACACCGCCGGTCTCAGCCACCGAAACCGGCTCAGTCATTTTCTTCACCAGCGCCGATGGAGCAAA
>VFZQ01000487.1 GCA_016871135.1 Acidobacteriota bacterium
GTGGTGCTAAACCACGGGGCCGCGCCAGCGACCCCAACCAGCCGCTTTGAGCGGCTCACGAACGAAGGCCCCCGGCTCTGCCGGGGGATCGTTACTGATAAAATGAAGGCACGCTCATGAGAAACCTCAAGCTTCTAATCGCTTTGGCAGCGTTCGCCATTGGCACGCTGTCCGCTCAGAACTTTGCCACAGTCACCGGAACGGTGACCGACAAGTCCGGCGCCGGCGCATCCGGTGCGAAAATCACGGCCACCAGCCTCGACACGCAGGTCGCGCGCGAAGCCACCGCCGATGAAGGCGGCCTCTACACGCTGCCGCTGCTGCCTCCGGGCCGCTACCGCATCAACGTGCAGAAGACCGGCTTCCGCCAAGCGGTGCAGGACAACGTCTCGCTCGAAGTGAACCAGACCGCGCGCCTCGACTTCCAACTCGAAGTCGGCCAGGTGACCGAGACCGTCGAGGTGAAAGCGTCAGCGCCGCTGCTGGAAAGCGACAACTCCGTCATCGGCCAGGTTATTGAGCAGAAGGCCGTCGCGGAACTGCCGCTCAACGGCCGCAACTTCGTCCAACTTGCGACGCTTGGACCAGGCGTCATCGGCGTCGGCTTCGGCGCCAGGGGCACCATCATGAGCGGTACCCGCCCCGACGATCTCCGGCCCGGCAGCGAAATCTTCGCCAACGGGAATCGCGAAGGTTCGAATAACTTCTTATTTGACGGCATCGATAATAACGAGCGTCTCACTCTCGCCATCGTGCTTCGTCCGAGCGTCGAAGCAGTGCGCGAATTCAAGATTCAAACGAGTTTGTTCAGCGCTGATCAAGGCCGCAACTCCGGCGCAACGGTGAACATCATCTCGAAGTCCGGCTCCAACGAATGGCACGGCAGCGCGTACAACTTCCTCCGCAACGACAAGACCGACGCGCGCAACTTCTTCCTGCCAAACAAACCGACGCTGCGCCAGAATCAGTTCGGCGCCAGCTTTGGCGGCAAGATCATCAAGGACAAGATGTTCTTCTTCACGAACTATGAAGGCTTCCAGCGCCGCCAGGAGAGGGCATCCGTCCAATCCGTGCCGACGCCGCTGATGCGCTCCGGCAACTATAGCGAAGTCCGCGACATCTTTGACCCCTCGACCTTGCGCGCCGCGCCGGGCACGACGTCCGGGTTCACGCGCGATCCCTTCCCGAGCCGCACGATTCCGGCCAACCGTTTCGACCCGATTATGGCCCGCATGATTCAGGCGTATCCGCAGCCATCGCGCGGCGGGATCATCAACAACCTCACAGTGGCGCCGAAGGAGAAGCAGCGCTGGAATCAAGTCGACGGCCGCTACGACTGGAACATCAACGAAAAGAACAACTTCTTCGCACGATACTCGCAGCAGAATACGGTGACCACTCGTCCGTCGACATTTGTCAATTCCACGATCCCGGGCCTCGACGGCAAGTTCGGCCTCGGCAACGAAGACACCTTCGCCGGCGACTCGTCCCTCAAAGCCTGGCACACAGTCGCCAACTGGATTCGCACCTGGTCGCCGACGTTCATCATGGAAGCCAAGGTCGGCTTCAATCGCTTCGACCTTCTCTTCCTCCAAGAAGGCGCCGCTCCGGGCGCCAAGCTCGGCGAAAAGCTCGGTATCGCGAGAGCGAATCAAGGCCCCAACTCAGACGGTCTTCCCATCTTCAGCCCCGCCGGCTACAGCGGCATCGGCCAGACTCGTTCGCTGCCGATCATTCGTTTTGAAGACACCATCAATCCTGCGTTTGCGTTCACGAATCTGCGCGGCAAACACAACATCAAGTTCGGCACCGACTGGCGCCAGCGCCGCCTCACGCAGTATCAAACCAACCGCGGCAACGGCCGCTTCAACTTCGGCCGCACGTTCACGGATAACCCCAACAACGCCGGCGCAACCGGCGACGCTATGGCCGCATTGCTGCTGGGCGTCTCCAACTTTATCGAACAGGATTTCACCCTCTTCGTGCCCCGCATCATTCAATGGGAGTGGAACTTCTACGTGCAGGACGACTGGCGCGTCTCCGACAAGCTGACGATCAACGCCGGCCTTCGCTACGAGTTCGACACGCCGACTCGTGAGTTAAACAACAAGTGGACGAACTTCGACATTATCACCGGCAAACTCCTGATCGCCGGGTTTAACACCGACCAATACACGGGCGTTAAACGCGACATGAACAACTTCGCTCCGCGCCTGGGCTTCGCCTATCGCCTGCGGCCGGGCACCGTTATTCGCGGTGGCGGCGGCATCTTCTATAACCCCGCCGGCAGCGAAGGCCTGCTCATGCGCCGCCACCGACAGTTGCCGTTTGGGCCGATCAACACGGTCGACATCAATCAGTTTGTCGCCACGCCGCGCCGTGTCTCGCAGGGCCTGGATCCGATCCCGAATCTTGATCCCAATACCGTCGCCAACAACCCGGTTGGTTCGCTGATCGCGATCGATCCGAGGTTCCGCTCCGGCGTCATCCAGCAGTACAACTTCCAGATTCAGCAGAGCCTGCCGAAAGATCTGGTCTTCAAGATCGGCTATGTCGGCAACATGGGTCGGCGTTTGGATACGCAGTACAACTTCAATCAACCCGAACCCGGCTCCGCGGCCCCGGCCCTTCGCCGCCCGCTGCGCCTCATCGCGCCGAACGTCATCAACGCCGACTACAACGTCAGCGACGGTCTCTCGGCCTATCACTCGTTGCAGTCCACAATCGAGCGCCGCTTCTCCAACGGCGTCGGCTTCCTGACCGCTTACACCTGGGCACACGGCATCGACAACGTCGCCAACCAATTCGGCGGCGGCGACAACGGTCCTTTCCCGCAGGACCGCCGTTTCCGGCGTGCCGAGCGCGGCAATTCCGGCTACGACATGCGGCACCGTCTGGTGCACTCGATGAACTACGAGATGCCCTTCGGCAAGGGCCGCAAATTCGCGAGTTCGTCGAGCCGGGCGGTCGACGCCATCATCGGCGGCTGGGACATGAATCTCATCGCGACATTCCAGACCGGTCTTCCGTTTACGCCGGTGCTCGCTAACTCCGTCTCCAACGCCGGTGGCAGCCGTCCGGACCGCTACAAAGACGGCAAGCTCGATAACCCGACCATCGCCCGCTGGTTCGACACTTCGTTCGGCACGGCGGCTTCCGGTGCGGCTTGGGGGGCGCCCGCGCAGTTCACCTTCGGCAACGGCGCGCGCAACCCGCTCTACGGCCCCGGCCGCGTGAACTTCGACTACTCGGTGTTCAAGAACTTCGCGCTCACCGAACGGTTCAAACTCCAATTCCGTACGGAAATGTTTAACCTGTTCAACCACGCGCAGTTCGACCTGCCGAACACCGCGATCGGCAACCCGAACGCCGGCATCATCACCTGCTGGTCGGCACCCCGCGCCAGATGCAGTTCGCGCTGCGCTTGTCGTTCTAACCTAGTAGGCATGTACCGACATGCCTACCTCCTTCTCGCGGCTGGCGCCGTTCTAAATGGCGCCGACTTTGAAATCAAGGACGCCGCCGAATTCAAGAAACTCTTCCCCGCCGGCGCGAAGGTCACCCGCCTCGCCACCGACATGCAGTTCATCGAAGGACCCGCCTGGACCCCAGGCGGGTTTCTCGTTTTTAGCGACATCCCCGCCAACGAGCTCAAGCGCTACGACGCCAAGGGCGGCCTCGCCACGTTTCGCAAACCGTCAAATAACACCAACGGCAACACCATCGACCGCGAAGGCCGCCTCGTCTCGGCCGAGCACTTTTCACACCGCATCTCGCGAACCGAAAAAGACGGAAGCGTCGTGTCGCTGGTCGAGCAGTTCGAAGGCAAGAACCTGAACTCGCCCAACGATGTCGTCATCAAGTCCGACGGCACGTTTTGGTTCACCGATCCCGACTACGGGCTCAGCGGCCGCAAGAAGGAACAGGCTTCGAACAACGTCTACCGTTTCGACGAGAAGACGAAATCGTTGACCGCCGTCGTCAAGGACTTCGACAAGCCCAACGGCATCTGTTTCTCTCCCGACGAATCGAAGCTCTATGTAGCCGACTCCGGCAAGCCGCGGCACATTCGTGTGTTCAATGTCGCCAAAGACGGCTCGGTCACCGGCGGCTCGGTCTTCGCCACCATCGACAAAGGCGTCCCCGACGGTATCCGTTGCGACACGGGCGGGCGCGTGTGGTCGAGCTCCGGTGACGGTGCGCAGATCTTCGCCGCCGACGGTCACCTCATCGCGCGCATCTTGTTGCCGGAGTCCGCGGCCAATCTGACGTTCGGCCCGAAGACTTTGTATCTCACGGCTCGGAAGTCGCTCTACTCTGTCGAGACCAAGGCCACGATGGCCAAACGCCCGAAGAAATGAGCTCGTTGTATCAAGACGATCTGGCCTATGTGCAAGCCGTTGGCTTCAGCGAAATGGCCGCGCGCGCGGCGACCGATGTCATTCGGCGCCTGCGCGCGGCCGGCGCGCGCCATGTCGTCGAAGTGGGTTGCGGCGCCGGCCCTCTCACGGCCGCGCTAACAAGCGAAGGGTTCGATGTTACCGCCATCGAACAATCGGCGGCGTTGCTGGATTACGCGCGCGCCAACGCGCCCGAAGGCCGGTTCATTCACTCCTCGGTCTACGATGTCGAGCTGCCCCCGTGCGACGCCGTGATTGGCGTGGGCGAGGTCTTCAACTATCACCGTTACCCGGAAGAGGGCCGCGAGCGCGTCTTCCACTATTTCGAGCAGGTTCGCCGCGTGCTGCCGCAAGGCGGGCTGTTGATCTTCGATGTGATCGAAACCGGCCGCGAAACGTTATCGGCCAACGGGCACATCGAAGGCGACGGCTGGTCGGTCGTGGTCGAGACCATCGAGCGCGACGGCGAACT
>VFZQ01000488.1 GCA_016871135.1 Acidobacteriota bacterium
GCGCCGACGCATAAGCCGGTATGAGAATCGTAGGCGCTGGTCTCGCCTGCACTGCCCAGGACGTGATAGAAACACCATGTGCGACGCCGGCGCCAATCCAGCGAAATTTGATGGAAAGTCGATACGAGAGGGAGAAGGTGCGCCTATCGAGAAGCCGGATGACATCAAGTCACCCGAGAAACTACGATAGCGAAAACTGCCTCCCCGCTCCGGCTGTCACGGATGTCGGCTGGAAAGCCTTCGAGAAAGAAATTGGAACGCAGCGGCCGCCGGTGCAATCGCGCACGCAGCGGGATGTAGTTGTGGTGACGGCCATCTTGATGGATCACAAATGCAGTTCGTGGTTCACCACATCTCCGACGTCGAAACAACGCCTCAGTAAAGCCCCATCGTCTCCTCAAACAACTTTGCCAAGTCTTCCTTCGACGCCGGCCGCGGCGACAACTTCGTCACCCGGTGCTGCGGCAACGTCCCCTCAACCAGCGCCGGAATCTCCGACGTCGAGTACCCCAGCGCCTTCAGACCATTCGGCACCCCAAGGCGCTGCATCATCGCCGTCAACTTCTCCGACAGCACCTTCCCCGCATCGGCCAGGGCCACGCCCGAAGTGTCAACACCCAACGCCGCCGCCGTTTCCAGATGCCGCTCCGGACATGCGCTCGCCGTAAATCGAAACACCGCCGGCGCATTCAAAATCACCGAGTAGCCGTGCGGAATGATCGGATGATCCGAATCGTAACCCGTCTGAAAATACTGCCGGTTCATGCCCGAGATCGGATACGACATCCCATGCGGAAGATGCACGCCAGCGTTGCCGAATCCCACGCCCGCATAGGCCGAAGCAAGAATCATCTGTGAGCGCGCCTCGTCGTCGGAAGGATCTTGGAACGCGCGGTCGATGTATTGCCCCACCATGCGTAGCGCCTGCAATGACCACACATCGCTCACCGGGTTGTTGCCCTGATACGACGGGCGCATAATCGGCCGGTCCGGATAAGGGCGCTCTGTGAAATGAATCGCCGTGTACGATTCAATCGCGTGGCACAACACATCGAGTCCCGTCGACGCGGCCACATGCGGCGGCATCGTGCGCGTGTTGTCGGGATCGAGAAACCCGAGCGTCGGTTTCAAACGACGGTGCGCGATACCGGTCTTCGCGTGCATCTCGGCAAAATCGAAAATCGACACGCCGGTCGTCTCGCTGCCCGTACCCGCGGTCGTCGGCACCGCGAACAGCGGTTTTAGCGGCCCCGGCACGGGTTTCCCCTTGCCGATCGGCGGGTTCACGTAGTCGAGAAAATGCTCCGGCGGATAACATGTGTAGAGGTTGACTGCCTTGGCCGTGTCGATCACGGAGCCACCGCCAATAGCGACGATCGCGTCGAACTCGATGCCGTTCGCAAACGTGATCGCGTCTTTGAACGACACATCGGTCGGCTCCACGCGCACGCGGTCGTAGATCGTGTACGGCACGTTCGCCGATTTCAATGACTCCTCGGCCACCGCCACCGGATGCAGCGTGCGCATCTTCGGGTCCGTAATCAGCAGCGCATGTTTAATGCCGAGCTCGGCAAGGTCATAGCCGATCTCCCGCGTCACGCCGGCGCCGAAGCGGATCGCGCTCGTCGCCATCTCAAAGGCAAAATCGTTCGTAGGCATCTTTGTTTAGAACATCCGCGTCACAGCGCGTGGCCAGCGCTCGACGATCACTTTCTCTTTCGTGAAAAATTCGAACGCATCGCGCCCCTGGCCGTGCAGATCGCCGAAGAAACTGCCGCGCGCGCCAGAGAACGGGAAGAACGCCATCGGCGCGGCAACGCCGACGTTGATGCCAACGTTGCCGACATCGGCTTCGCTGCGGAACCGCCGCGCCAGATCGCCGCTCGACGTGAACAGGCACGCCATGTTGCCATACTGGCCGCGGTTAATGATCGCCAGCGCGTCGTCGATCGTGTCAACTTCGTGCAAACTTAGCACCGGGCCGAAAATCTCCGTCGTCGCGACTTCACTCGCAAACGGCAGGCTCTCCAAAATCGTCGGCTTGACGAAGTAGCCGTTCTCAAATCCCACCACCCGCGCGCCGCGGCCATCGACGCTCACCGTCGCGCCGTCGCTTGCGGCCCTGGCGATCAGGCCTTCCACGCGCGCCTGGCTGCCTGATGAAATCACCGGCCCCATCTGCACTGCGTCTAGCCCGAATCCAGTCACACGCGACGCGGCGGCCTCGCGCAGACTCTCGCGAAACGGCGCGCGCGCATCGCCGATCAACACCGCCATTGACGCCGCCAGACACCGCTGTCCGGCGCAACCAAACGCCGAATCGGCCACCACCTGCGTCGTCGTGTCCACATGCGCATCCGGTGCGATCACGATCGGGTTCTTTGCGCCGCCCTGACACTGCACGCGCTTGCCGTTTGCAGCCGCGCGCGCGTAGACATGCCGCGCTACGTTCGACGACCCGACGAAACTCACCGCTTGCACCTCCGGGTGATCAAGCAGCGTATCGACGGCCTCCCGCCCGCCGTGCACCAGATTCACGACACCCTTCGGCAAGCCCGTCGCGACCAGCAGATCCATCACCATCGTCATCGTCAGCGGCACACGTTCGGACGGCTTGAGCACTACCGTGTTGCCCGCTGCGATCGCGTACGGCAGAAACCAGAACGGAATCATGCCGGGGAAGTTGAACGGCGCGATAATCGCGCAAACACCCAGCGGTTGCCGAATCATCAACTCATCGATGCCAACCGCGATGTCTTCGGAAACATAGCCCTGCGTCAAGACGGGAGCCGAGCACGCGACCTCGACGTTTTCGATGGCCCGCCGCATCTCGCCCTTCGACTCCGCCAGCGTCTTGCCGCATTCCAGCGTGATCGTCCTCGCGAGTTCGTCGAACTTTTCCTCAAGCAGCGTTTTCAGCTTGAATAGCGGCTGAATGCGTTCGGTCAACGGCGTCCGCCGCCACGCGGGAAACGCCCGCGCGGCCGCTTCGACCGCGCCAGCGACTTCGGATGCCGGCGACATCGGTGTATTCGCGAGTACTTCAGCCGAAGCCGGATTGTAAACGAGAGCGTGTTCGGCGGCATTTGAGGCGGTCCATTCACCGCCGATGAAATTGAGTAGTGTGGACATCGGGAACGAAAGGGAATTATATCCCGCGGCGCTGTTTCATCTCTCGCGAGATCGCGCGCAAATCGGCATCGTCGAGGTGTCGCTGCATGACCGCGACCAACTCCGTGTCCTCGCGGGCGATGTGTGCGTGATAACGGTCCACGAGTTCCCGCACGCTCTCGAGAGAGCGATCGCCCGCCGCCAGGCGCGCGTACAGCGCCTCGATCGACTCATGCTCGGCGCACAGCGAATCGAGCAGTGCGGTTTCACTCGCCGACACGCGCGGCCTGAGCCGCGGAAAGATGCTCTCTTCCTCGTCCTGCGTATGAAACACGCCGTTGGTGTCGAAGAATTGAAAAACGCGCGCGATCTCATCGCCCGGCGTTTCCATCGCGCGGAGCAACAAGTCGAGCTTCTGCTCAATGCGCCGATGACAAGCGAGTACATGTTCGATCGGCGCGTCCAGCGTGTTCTTCGGCGCGGGCCCGCCGATATTGACTATTTCCATATCGTCAACACCAATACCATTTCACCGCTTGCATCCGCGCGAACCGAGTGCACCGCTCCGGGCGGAATTTCCATGAATCGGCCGCCGGCCAGTCGCTCCGCTTCGGCATCGCCCATCTGGAATATCGCGACGCCGCGCGCCACGTACGCCGACGCCGGCAGCGGCGACGAATGTGCCTTCAACTCCGCGCCCGGCGCGAAGGTGAACTCGATGATCCGCCCCTTTGCGTCATTGTGAAGAGTTTGGTTTTTGACCCCGTCCACGGTTAGATGGCCTCCCGAACCCACTTCGAAACGGGATCGATCACGAGCTTGTTCGAAATCGTGGCGGGCAGCGAAGTGAGCATCACGAAGATCGTGTCCTTCTCTGCATCGGCCCAAGACAGCGTACCCGTCGATCCGCTGTGCCCAAACGGCTTCGGCGTCACACTCCACCCGATTCCCCATCCCGGCTTCAAACCCGCTGCCTGATTCGATGTCATCAACCGCGCCGTCTCCTTCGACACAGGCTTGCCCGACGGCTTTGCGAACGCGCGCAAAAATGCCGCGATGTCGGCGGGCGTTGCATGCGCGCCTCCCCACGGCGCGCCGAGATTGCGCCAGTACGGAGAGTTCCAATCCCAGTGTTTCGTCTCGGGCGTTGGGTCGACTTGCGAACGCACCACATCACCCATCTTGTACTTGCCCATGCCAAGAGCCGTGCGTGACATGCCCAACGGCTTGAACAGTTCATCTCGCAGAAATTCGCGCAGCGGCCGCTTCGACACGCGTTCGACGATCTCCGCTGCGAGCAGTATGCCCATACTCTGGTACTGCACTTTCGTACCGGGCACAAACTCCAGCGGTGCCTTCATGGCGCCCTTCACGAACTCGCTCAACGGCGCGTTGCGGCGCCGCAAGTCATCGTTATCGGGAAGCATGTCCGGCAGCCCCGACGTGTGCGTCAACAGATGCCGAAGCGTCAGTCTCTTATCGACGCCGGGCAAGTGCTTTGACGCCAAGTCGTCGAGCGACAACTTCCCGCGCTCGCACAGAATCATTGCCGCCGTCGCCGTCATCGGCTTGGTGATCGACGCGATCAGAAACGGCGAATCGACGCGCGCTTTGCCAAACGCCTTCTCATAGACCTTCCCGCGCGACTCCACACGCAACACGGCCGACTCCAGTTTGCCGCTGCCGACCGCGCTCGAAATGATCGCCTCGGCCGGCGCGTACGAATCGAGCGCCGCCACCGCGCTCAGAATA
>VFZQ01000489.1 GCA_016871135.1 Acidobacteriota bacterium
CGAGCGGCGTCTCGACGCGGAACGTCACAGGACCGATCGGCGCTTCCGGATCGACATCGAGTTCTACAGTCACCTGATTCCGCGGCGGCAGCGGGCCGAGATCGACCGTCGACGCGGTGCCGTTGGATCCGAGACGAACTTCGGCCAGATCGGGCAGTTCCTTGATGCGCAGGATGCGGCCTTTTACCGAGGGATCGGAAAAGACGATGCGCGTCGCGCCCGCGAGGTTGAAGCCTTCGACGTTGAGTTCGACCGTTGTGCCGCGGGAGATGCCGCGCTGCGAGATGTCGCGGATGTTGGGCGGCGTGATGCGCGTACCGGTGGGATGATCGGTCTTCTGCGCGAAGAGACTAGCGGTTAGCAGTACGGGCAGCAGCAGGCGCATTGCGTATCGACTCCATTTCGTAGAACTCAAGCGTGCCGTCCAGCCGCGCGGCGGCCAGACGGCGGCCATCGGCTGAAAACGCAAGGCCGAGGACCCATTCAGATTGATTGGGGAGCACGCCGGCTTCGGACAGATCGGCCGTGCGGAAGAGTTTAATGGTGCGATCGGCCGAGGCCGAAGCGAGCAGCGAACCATCGGGCGAGAACGCGAGACGTAGAATCGTGTCCTCGTGCGCGATCAGTGTATTCTTCAACTCGCCGCTCTTGTCGCCGACCGACCAGAGGCGAATCGTCTTATCGCCGCCCGCCGCGGCGACAGTCTTGCCGTCGGGAGAAACGGCGATGCCATTGACGCCGTCGGTCGATTCGGAGAACGTGTAGAGGCGCTCGCCCGTTTGCGGATTCCAGATCTTGACGGTGCGATCGGCGGCGGCGGAAATGAGCTTGCCGTCGGAGGTGAACGACAACGCGTAGACGGCGTCGATGTGATCCTTCATGGGGCGGATTTGTTTGCCCGTCGCCGCGTCCCACAGATAGATCATCTTGTCGTAGCTCGCGGTGGCGAGCGTTTTGCCGTCGGCCGAAAACGCAACGGCGTAGATGCAATCGGCGTGGCCGTCAATCGTCGACTCCACCTGCTTGGTGGCGAGGTTCCAAATCTTCACTTCGCCCTTTTGCGAAGGGAGTCCGCCCGCGGCGGCGAGGCGTTGCCCATCGGCCGAAATCGCAACCGCGCGGACCACTTCGGCGTGACCGTCGAGCGCGCCGGTCTGCTTGCCGTTCGCATCGAAAAGCCGCACGCGCTTGTGGCCGCCGGCGGCGATGACGTTGCCTTTCCATGCCAGTGCGTAATTGGCGGGCTTCACGGGAACACGCGGTTTGATGTCGGGCCGAATCGCGCTCGACGGCCGCACGGTCGGATTCGCTTCCGGCTTCGCGCCGCTGGCAATCCACTTGCGAACGATTTCGATTTCGCCGGCGGCGAGCTTGCGCCCATCCATCGGCATGGCCGGTTTCATCTCGCCTGTCAAAACCAACAGCAACCGCGACTCCTGCGGCTTGCCGGGCACAATGATCGGCCCTTGATTGCCGCCGCGCATCAGGCCCTCGTGCGTCTCGACGTCAAGCGTGCCCATCTTCACGGTGGCCGCATGGCAGCCGTAGCAGTATTGCTTGAAGATCGGCTGCAAGTCTTTTTCAAAGCTCTGCGCGCCGAGGGTCAACGAAGCTAGTAGAAGCAGTCGCATCAGTAGTTGAACAGAAATTCTTTCGCCGTCAACATCGACCAGACAAGGTCTTCGATCGCCTCTTTGCGCGCCGTCTGTTGCGCCTCGCGCGTGGGTTTCGACTCTCGCACTTTGCGAAGCATCTCGCCGACGTCTTTCAATTCGCTTTCGCGCGGATAGCGGGCGTAGGCGCTCAGGTAGAGCTGATCGAGCATCTTTTTGTCCGATAGCCCAAGCTTCAACATCAACGCGACAACGCCATCGGCAGCGCTGAGTTTTTTGTTGAGCGTATCGCCGTTGATCACATGCAGCGCTTGCGTGATTGAAGGATCGCTCGACCGCTCGCCCGCGTCACAGAGGATGCGCTCGGGCCGTCCGAACGCCGCGAGGAACTGCGACTGCACGCGAACGTCGGGCAACTGCATGGCGCGCGTGCCCGCCGGATAGCCGGCGAAGTTCGTCGGGACGCCGCTCACCTGGCTCATCGCGTCGAGCAGCACTTCGGCCGGCAGACGCTTGACGATGTAGCGCGAGTAGAAAATCTCATCGCGTTGGTTCGTCGCGTTTGAGTCACTTGCAAGCTGATAGACCGCCGAGTTCATGATCGTACGGATCAGGTGCTTGATGTCGTACTTGTTCTTGACGAAGTCGTCGCTGACGGCCTTGAACAGCTCTTCGTTCGACGCGGGATTGGTGGCGCGAACGTCATCAATCGGATTCACCAGACCGCGGCCCATGAGGTTGCCCCATACCCGGTTGACGATGTTACGCGTGAAGTAGGGGTTGTCGTTGACGAGCCATTCGGCGAGGTGCGCACGACGGTCGCCGCCTTGATCGAGCGGCATGGCCTTGCCGTCGAGCGGCGCGGGTTCAAGCGGCTTCAACAAACGCGGATGGTTAATGTCGCCGGCGGTCTTGACGTAGACGATGTTGTCGGCGGCGGTTGAGCCGTTCTTAATTCCGACGCGCGCGAAGAGATTGGCGAACTGGTAATACTGCTTCTGCGTCCACTTCTCCATCGGGTGGTTGTGGCAGCGCGCGCACGTAAGGCGCTGGCCGAGGAACGCCTGCGTGACGTTTTCGGAAAGCTCGATGGTGTCCTTGTGGAGCACGAAATAGTTCAGCGCTCCATTGGCGCGGGCGCTGCCGGTGGACGTGAACAACTCCTTCGCGAACACATCCCAGGTCTTGTTGGCCTTCACCGAATCGCGGATCCAGTTGTAGAACGCCCACATCGCGGGCGTGCGAAGTTTGCGGCTCGATACAAGCAAAAGGTCGCTGTACTTGTAGGCCCAGTAGTCGACGAACTCGTCGCGTTCAAGAAGGCGGTCGATGAGCTTGGCGCGCTTGTTGGGCGCGGCGTCGGCGAGGAACTGTTCGACCTCCTCGGCGGTGGGCAGAATGCCGGCGGCGTCGAGATAAGCACGGCGGATGAACGTCGAGTCATCGGCAGTCGGCGAAGGCGCGAGGTTCAGCGACCTCCATTTCGCCAGCGCAAGGTTATCGATGAAATTGCGCGGCTGGAACTTGGAGTAATCGGCTTGCGAAACCTGATTCGGGAACGGCACGCTGAGGCGCGCGTAGAGGACTTTGCTCTGATACCAGAGCGTAATGGCAGCTTCGCCGTGGCCGTTCATCTTGACACGGCCGAAGTCATCGACGCTGGCGACGCCTTCATTGGTGGAAGTGAACTTGACCCAGTTGGTGACATCTTCGACGCGGCCGTCGGCGTAGCGCGCGCGGACGAGCAACTGTTGCTCGGCATTCGGTTGCAGCGTGGCGTTGGCGGGGTAGACTTCGAGATTTTGAATCGCGATGTCCTTCGCGCTGGGCGCGGGCGCGCCGGAGGCGATCCACTCGGAGAAGACGCGGTATTCAAGCGAATCGTGCTTGAAGCGAAGACCGCCCATGTGCGGGATCGCGTAAGTGGCCTTGAGAAGAACCAGACTATTGGAGGGATCGGCGACCGAAACGCGGCGGCCGGAGGACTGGCGGAGCAGGGCGTCGTAGTCTTGCTCGGGATCGTAGCCGCGAAGCGTCAGCTTAAAGCCGTTCTTGCCGGCGAGCGCGCCGTGGCAAGCGCCTTGATTGCAGCCCATCTTGGTCATCACGGGGATGACGTGGTTCGCGAAGTTCCACGTGAAAGGCGCCTTGGCGTTCTTCACGCTGACGGCGGCCTGCGCCTTGATGCCATTGTGTTCGGCAGTGATGGTGACGGCGCCGTCGGCGACGGGAGTCACGAGGCCGCTCGGCGAGACGGTGGCGACGGCGGGGTTCGAAGATGTCCACTTCGCCGAGCGCGTCCAGTCGATGTTCGTCGTTCCGTCGACGGCTTCGGCGAGGAGTTGATGGCGCGACTCGGGCGTAGCGAGTTCAACCTTCGCGGGGAGGATGGAGAGCGATGGCGCGGCGTAAATCGCCGCTGCCAAGGCGATGGCAATCAGTGGTCGCATAGTGCCTTTAAGCGAATAATTCTTTGATGGGTTCAACGCCCCGCTCAACAATCGGAATCGGCCGGCCCTGCGCGCCGGGTAGTTCCGTCTCGAGCGATATATTGAGGCCCTTGTAAATCGTCGCGGCGACTTCGTTCGGCTGCGTCGGGCGGTCCTTCGGGAAGCCGCCGATTTCGTCGCTCGATCCCACGACGGTGCCGCCTTTGAGCGGCCCGCCGCCCATGAGCACGGTGTAGCACTGCGGCCAGTGATCGCGGCCACCGGCGGGGTTGACCTTGGGCGTACGGCCGAATTCGCCGAAGCCGACAACCATCGTGTTCGACAGCAGCCCGCGCTGGCTCAAGTCTTCGAGCAGGCTCGAATAGGCCATGTCGAACATCGGGCCGACCAGGTCGCGGTAACACGAGATCGGCGAGAACGGTTTCGAACCGTGGATATCCCAGGTGATTTCGTCGAACACGGTTTCGAACATGTTGATCGTCACAAAGCGGACGCCCGCTTCGATCAATCGGCGAGCCAGCAGGCAGCTTTGTCCGAAGCGGTTGAGGCCGTACTTCTCACGAACAGATTCGGGCTCGCGATGCAGCTCGAACGCTTCGCGGGCCTTGGCGCTGGACATCAATGTGTAGGCCTGCTGGAAGGAGTTGTCGAGCAGCCGCGCTTCCTGCGAGGTCTCGAACTTGCTGACCGTCTTGTCGACCATCTGGCGCCAGTCCTTGCGGCGATCGACACGCAGCGCGGTGAGGTAGTCGGGCGGCAGCATGTCGGGCACGCGGAAGTTGGGATCGGCGGGGTCGG
>VFZQ01000490.1 GCA_016871135.1 Acidobacteriota bacterium
CGCGGTTCTCCGGAGTACAACACCATCCTGAATTGGATCCGAGGAACCAAACCATAATGCTCCAGCATCCGGCGGCCAGATACGTGGCGCCTTTTGTCGTCTTCCTTGCACTGCTGCTCATGCAGCCCTACAACCCATTGCCAGGTCCTGTTGAGCAAATCGTGCGCGTTGCCATTCTTGCCGGCGCGATCTGGTTCTTCTCTCGCACCGCCGTCGACTTCCGCCTCGCGTCTCCAGTAATGACCGTTCTTGTCGGAATCGGTGTGTTCGTTATTTGGATCCTGCCGGATCTCCTGTTCCCCGGTTATCGCAGCCAGCAGATCTTCACGATGTTCGGCGAAGTGAAGACTTCGATTCCGAGCGCGGACCTTTTGTCTCCGGTCGTGCTGATCTTCCGCACGATTCGCGCCGCAGTTTTGGTGCCGATTCTCGAGGAGTTGTTCTGGCGCGGCTGGCTAATGCGCTGGCTCGAAAACCCCGACTTCGAAAAGGTTCCGTTCGGCAGCTACGCAGCAAGGGCTTTCTGGATCTGCGCGCTGCTATGGGCCTCCGAGCACGGTCCGTACTGGGATGTCGGGTTGCTCGCGGGCGCCGCTTACAACTACTGGGCGATTCGAACCAAGAAACTGGGCGACTGTATCCTCGCGCATGGGG
Organism: Acidobacteriota bacterium; assembly: GCA_016871135.1. Lineage (GTDB taxonomy): Bacteria > Acidobacteriota > Terriglobia > Bryobacterales > Bryobacteraceae. The sequence goes on from VFZQ01000490.1 coordinate 655, forward strand.
TGACGAATCTTTGCCTGTCGATCTATACAATCGCGACCGGGAAATGGGAATACTGGATGTAGCGCCTTAGTCGATCAGGTCGAAGAAGTACACGAACCGGTCGGCGCCGTTGTTGTAAATCAAATCGACGCGGTGGCGGCCGGAAGCCATACCGATCGGCATGGCTACGCCATGTTCGGCGGCGCCGCAATCCGACTCTACTACGATCGCTTCGATCTCAACCCGGCATTTGCCGGACGGGCTGGCATCGAGATACTGCAACTGTAGCTGGATTCGCTGTCCCGCGCTCCTCGGCACTTGCTGCACGGCGCCCCCGGTTCGCAGTGTTCCCGGGAACAACTGCACAGCCACAGCCGCGGGGGCGGCGATGTTTCGATCGCGCCAAAGCCGCGCAACGGGGAATGTCAGCAACATAATCGCGGCCAACCCTAGCGCCATTGCGTACGGAGAAATAGCGGCGCGCCTCGGCTTCGAGAGGGCCGCCGCGAGGGCAATCCGGTTTTGTTGGTTGGTTGCCGCGAGGTAGTCGCCGATTACCGCCGCGTCGGCCGGTGACAACCGCCCGCGCGCCAATGAATCGATGGCCTCGTTTTCCCAATCCGCGAACGAATCCGACAGTTCCGAATCGGCCAACAACTTCTCGCGCAAGGAGTCTCTTTCGCTCTCGGAGAGTTGGTTCGAGATGTAGCGCATGTACGCCTCCGCGTTCACCATGTACCCTTACCCTTAGTGTTGTTCGGCGCCGATCCATCACGCAATAATTGTCCGCGCACGCATGTTTCGAGTTTCTCCCGCAAGCGCAGCGCCCGGTTGCGAAGCGCGTTCAGGGCAAGGCCAAGCGCCGCGGCTTGTTTCTTCCGATTGAAAATCCGGGCCATCTGATCGCCCTGGTAGTAGCCCAACACTAGAGCGCGTTGCGCGCCGTCGAGCGTCGCAAGACACCGTTCCAGCGCCGCGTGCGCGCGTTCGATTTCGTTCCCGTTCGTTTCGGTCGCCGGGTGATCGCCCTCCAGCGGAAGGGCCCTCTGCCGTTGCGCGATGTCCTCCTTCACAAGGAATCGGACAATTCCGCTCAGGTAGGCCGGCACGTCGGCAACCGCTTCCCCCTCGACCAGTCTCCGCGCGAGCCGCGTGAAGGCCTCGTCGGCCAGCGACTCCGGATCGCTGGCGCGTTCCCACCGTAACACGCGAATCAGCCGCAGGCGCAACTCTTCATACCGAACCGCCGCGGCGTCGCGTTCGGGCGCGAGCGCCGCAAGTAGCGTCTCGAATGCATGCGCATCGAGTGTCCACCTTGGCGAAGAGCTCATTTCCTGTATTGTCTAACGCCAATACCCGTGCAATGCAAATCCCGCCCAATACCAGGGATGCAACCAGCGAGGATTCTTTCGCATTGCCGCTTGTGCCTCCGACAAAGCTTTTGGAGGAGACAACCTCTTGCGCAGCAGGTTCGAATAGAACTCTCGCATGAATGCCGCGGTCGCCTGGTCGTCGACGCTCCACAGTGTCGCCAGCACGCGGTTGGCGCCCGCATGCAAAAATCCGTGGGTTAAACCCAGCAGGCCCTCGCCTCGCAACTCCTGCCCGAGGGCCGTGCGGCAGGCCGACAGTACCACGAGATCGGCATCGATCCGCATGTTGTTGATGTCCTCAAGAGTGATCGGCGCGCCAGTCAACGCAATCATGGACCGGCCCGGGTCGGAGTGATTCACTTCGGCGTGTGTGCCGAAGTGGAGAATGCGGTGCCGGGCCAATTCGCTAAACAGCTCGGGACCGCGCGCGGCGCGTTCGCGCGTGCGAACGGTCGCCTCGCCGGCCGGGAGCATAGCCGTAATCGATGCAGCCTCGGCGGCGGCGAACGCCAGAGGCGGCCAGTCATTGCCGAGCACCGGGTCGGCGATAACCGCCAATGCGCGCGGCGCGCGGGATGCGTTTCCCAGATGACGCTGCAACGACGCCGATGGCGCCGTCGTCACCGAGGCGCCAGATGTAATCAAGGAGAACGGAACGTGAGCCAGTGCGCCATGCGGCACGACCAGCACCGGGCCCGCGGCGATCGTACCGGGCCAGATGAGCTTGGCGAAGGCAGCGGCCTCGCCGCGCCATTTGGCGTCCTCGGCCGCGATCCGCTTGGCGCGCTGCGCTGCGGTCTCTCTGGGCGTCGATGCCCCACGTGCCGTTAGGGCGGCGATCAACGCCGTGACGCGGCGTTCGATCTCGCCGCGCGGCGGGAGCGGCGCGATGACAATCGTTGCGCGCGTGATCGTGAACACAGCCGACCTGCGCTCGCCCAGCCAGTACTCAACAATCGTTCCATCCCCCGCGGCCCGCTTTAGTTCGGCCGCCGTCGCCGCGGTTCCACGCCCGGGAGTCTTCATCGACCCCGCTTGCGCGATGAGTATCCGCAGACGTTCGCGAATCGTTTCCGTGTCGGCGGCGGAGAGAGTCTTGCGCAGCCTCTGGCCAAGCGCGAAGATCTGGCGTTGCACCCGCTCGTAGGACGCGTCGCCGCGCGCGCTGTCGAGCAGTAGCCGGGCGCGACTTCGTTCCATCGCCACGATCGCCGATGCGTCACCCGCTTCGACCAACATGTCGGTCAATTGTTCGAAGATCGACTGCCGTGTAGCGAAGTAGCTGCCGCGCAACTCCGGCGTCGCGATCGATCCGCGCGTCTTTTCGACGATATCGATCGCGGCCTCGAACCGTTCCCGCGCCAACTTCCCGTTACCGGCGGCGCGTTCCAGTCTGCCGAGCGACGCGAGCGCATTTGCTTCGCCCGCCTGGTCTCCAATGGCCCGGTGAATGGACAACGCCTGATTGGCCAACAACCGCGCGCCGTCGATTTCGCCCTTTGCGTGATTCGCCTCCGCAAGCCGGGCCAGCGACCACGCTTCGCCGTACCGGTCGCGCGCCGCGCGCTTCCGTTCGAGGGACTGGCGGTAGAACTGAATCGCCTGTTCGTGATCGCCCGCGCGCAGCGCGAGATCTCCCATATTGTGAAGCGCGTAGGCCTCCGATGGCGCATCGCGTAACTCGCGGAAAATCGCCAGCGCCCGCTCATAGTGAGATCTGGCCGACCTTGCATCGCCGAGGTTGGCGTGCGCCATGCCGGCATTATTGAGGGCATATCCTTCGAAACCGCGCTGCGCCGTTTTTTGAAACAGCGACAACGCCTGCTGGTGCTGTTCGAGCGCCTCGCGGTCCTGGCCCAAAGACTGCAAGACCAGCCCGCCGTTGTTCAGAGCATGCGCAAGCAGCGGCTCGTTGCCGATCGCACGCGTCTGCGAGACGAGTCGCCGATAAGCGTCAAACGCCTGTTGCGGCTCGCCGCCGAACCAGTGCGCGTTCGCCAGACCCAAGAGGGTATAAGCCACGCCGGTGGCGTCCTTCGTCTCATGCTGAATGCGGAGCGCTTCTTCGAATAGGGGAATCGCCTTGTCCGGTTCGCCGAGTTCATTCCAGGACGACGCCATGTTGCTCAGCAGAATTACTTCTTGAAACCTGTCCTTACTCGCGCGATGAATCGACAGCGCACGCTCGAACTCCGCGATCGCCTGTTCATGTTTCTGTTGCGCCGCCATGGCCCGAGCTCGCTTCACATGTTCGGCGGCCTGCTTGCGCTCGGCCTGCCCGTGCAGCGCCACGGCTAGCCCAACCAGCAAGGCGGATTGTGTAACGAAGGTGCGCATTGCCTTTCTTCGATTGTAGTAGTGGGCTGCGCGCTTCATAAGTGCGAGGTAAAACGGGGCCGCTCGGCGATTTCGCGAATTTCTCGATCTCGACGCGTTCGTGCGTTCGCAGCGAAATCCGTTCGCGCGTGATCCCCGTTCCCGCGGGTTGCGAGCGCCACGGCCACTACTCCACCAAGGCACGTATCGTTCGTGTCAATGCAAATGGTAGGTCGCACGAAGTGCGCATCCGTTGCGCGCCGCGTTGATACTAGAGGGATGCGATGTCTTTCGTTCTTCACTTTCGCGCTTGCGCTGCACGGCCAGATCAGCGGTCCCATTCGCAACAAGCTTTCGGCGGGCGATCTGCTCAGCGCCGAGTCGATCCTCGAAGTTCATGAGCGCGACAAGGGCCGCGATTCGCACTATCTGGAAGGGCTGGCATGGGTGGCACGCGGCGCCGTTCTGCTCGGTGAACCGGTTCGCGCCGCGGAGCATGACAAGAGACTGCGCGCGTTGATCGACGAGAAACTTGCC
>VFZQ01000491.1 GCA_016871135.1 Acidobacteriota bacterium
TCCCAGCGCCGAAAACCAGATCCGGCAAGGTGTCACCACGATTATCGAAGGACCGGATGGCTCGTCGCCGCTGCCGATCGGGGAATATCTCTCCAGGTTTTCGAAGGTACCGGCGACGACCAATTTCGGGTTGCTGGTGGGGCAGGGGACGATTCGCGAAAAAGTAATCGGCCTGAAGAACCGCGCAGCCACCGCCCAGGAAATCGAAACGATGCGCGGGATGATGCGGCAGGCGATGCGTGAGGGCGCTTTCGGATTGTCGACCGGTCTGACGTATCTGCCCGGCACATTCACGCCGACCGAGGAAATTATCGAACTGGCGAAAGTCGCCGGCGCGATGGGTGGTATCTACACATCGCACATGCGGGACGAAGCGGCGAAGATCACCGATTCGGTGAAGGAGTTGATTCGCATCGGCGAGGAAGGCGGCTTACCGGCGCAGATCACGCATCACAAGGTCATCGGCGGCAAGAACTGGGGGGCGGCGAAGGACACAATCGCGCTGGTTGAGGCCGCGCGGCGAAGAGGCGTCGACGTAACGATCGACCAGTATCCGTACACCGCGTCTTCGACGGGCCTTTCGGTGCTGATTCCGAAGTGGGCTCTGGAAAGCGGAGCGCGGTCGTTTCGCGAGCGAGCCGCCTCGCCGGAGTCTCGCGCCCGAATGAAGCGCGAGATTGTTCTCAATTTGAAGGAGGACCGTGGCTCGGGCGAACTGCGAAACGTCGTGTTTGCGAGTTGCGTGGGGGATCGATCGCTGGCAGGGAAGTCGCTGCGCGATCTGACTGGTTCCGATGACTTTGAAAAGGCCGCCGAGCATGTGGTCAAGCTGCAGGAACAAGGCGGGTGTTCGTGCATCTATCATGCGATCGGCGAGAGCGATGTCGTGGCGATCATGAAGTATCCGTGGACGATGGTGGCCTCCGACGGCGGCATTCCGGTGTTCGGCGTCGATGTGCCCCACCCTCGGAACTACGGCACGTTCGCGCGGGTGCTTGGGCGGTATGTGCGGGAGAAGAAGGTGATCGAACTGGAAGACGCGATTCGGCGGATGACTAGCTTGCCCGCCGCTCGATTTCGCATCGCCGATCGCGGGTTGTTGCGGCCGGGGATGAAGGCCGATGTGGCAGTCTTCGATTTCGAGAAGGTTATCGACAAGTCCGAATTCGGCAATCCGCATCAGTATGCCGAGGGATTTGTGCACGTGCTGGTGAATGGCGTGCCGGTTTTGATCAATGCAAAGATGCAGGCGGCGCGGCCCGGCCGTGCGCTGTATGGACCGGCAAAGCAATGAGTGCGGCGTGCACGATCCGTCCGGCGCATCACGATGAGATGGACCGCGTGCGCGATTTATTTCGCGAGTATCAGGCGCACTTGAATATCGACTTGTGCTTTCAGAGTTTCGAGCAGGAGTTGGTGGAGTTGCCGGGGCGGTACGCGCCTCCGTCGGGCGCGGTGTTGTTCGAGGAGGTCGATGGCGACATCGCGGGCGTTGTAGCGATGCGCGCGCTTGATCCGCATACCGCTGAGATGAAGCGGTTGTTTGTGCGGCCAGCGTTTCACGGCGGCGGGCTTGGAAGAGCGCTGGCGGAAGCGGTGATTGAAGAGGCGCGGAGGAGAGGCTACGCGCGGCTGCGTCTCGATACATTGCCGGTGATGGGGCGAGCGATTGAGTTGTATCGAAAGTTGGACTTTGTCGAGATTGAGCCGTATACGCATAACCCGATTGCGGGGGCGTTGTATTTGGAGCTATTGCTCACGTAGAGCGGTAGAAGGATCGATGCGCAATGCGCGCGCCGCCGGGCCAAGACTTGCCGCGAGAGCCGCGACGATGAGAGCCGTCAGTGCGCCTGCAATCGCCAGCGGATCCGACGAATCGACAAAGAACGGCTCGCCCTGCAGAATTTTCGACAAGCCGATGATCACAACGACGGCGCCTATAATCGCCCCGATTCCGACTGGCCAAGTGAGGCCTCGCACGATCAGCCACAGCACGCTTCCGCCACGCGCGCCGAGAGCCATGCGGATGCCGATCTCTTTCGTCCGCAGCGACACGGTGTAAGCGACGAGACCGAAGATGCCGATGCAGGTCAGCGCGAGCGCCAATACACCGATCGCCGTTGAGCCGAGGCTCATCAGCTTTGGCGCGAGCATGCGGCTTTCAAATCCCTCCCTCATCCACCGGACTGAGGGCGTGATCGAGGGATTCACGCGATTGGCTGCGGCGCGCAGCGCATCGAGTTGGTTGTTGTCGACGCGCGCCATCAGCAGGGCTGTTTTCATGCTGTCTGGAGTCATCGGTATGTAGGACTCCGCCATGTTCGTCGCTGTGATCTTCAGCAGTTTCGCATCCGCCGCGACGCCGACGATTGTCGACTTGTGCCCTGGGCTGGTTTTCGGAAACCCTCGGCCGATGACGTTCACCGACCCGTACATTTGCTCGGCGAGACGGCGGCTGATGATGACCGCGTTGTCGCGCGTATCGCCGGGCTGAAACGTCCTGCCGGAGAGCAGCGGAATTTGAAAGAGATCAAAGAACGGCGCGTCCACGGTCATTCGGACCACCTTGAGGCCCGGCGCGTCTCTGTCGTAACTGCCTTCGTTCAACGAGTTCCCCAAGGGAACCGTCGTCGCGAGGGCGACGCCGCGCAGCCTTGGATCGCTCGCGGCGCTGTCCCGCAGAGACGCCCAATAGGAAGCGGCCGCGTCCGGCGCCGCGCCGTAGCGGTCGAGCGAAACTTCCAACACAGCGACATTCTCGAACTGGAATCCAAGATCGGCCGTTGCGACGTTCTGGAACTTCCGCGTCGCCATGCCCGCCACCAGTAGAAGGATGCAACTCCCGGTCACCTGAACACCGATGAGCACGCGCTGCATTCGGTTCCTGCGTTCCTGGCGCGTGGTTCGCAGCGCCGGCAACAGGCCAACCAATATGATTGCGAGCCATGCGATACCGGCGGCACTCGCGGCTAAGCGCCAGTCCGGCGAGAGCATCACCTCGAATGGCGCCGCGGTCCGCGACACGATAACCCTCGCCACGCCATAACCCACGAACCAGCCGCAGATAAGTCCCACCGCGACAAGCAACGACGACTCGGTCACCAGTTGCCGCAACACCCGCGCCCGCCCCGCGCCGAGGTTTGACCGCATTCGAAACTCCGGCGCGCGAGCGCTGAGATGCGAGACCATTAGGCTTGCCAGATTTGCGCAGGTGATCGAGAACACCAGCACGGCGATCCCCACAAGCAACGAGATGACAACGAAGATCTCCTTGTCGTCGCGCGAGCGGCGAAAGTGGTTTGAACCCGAAGACAAGTCGATCCACGGTTCGTCCTGCAATTCCGGCCGGACCCGGCCCAACTCCGTGATCGGGGCGCGCAGAGCGTCCTTCGCCGCGGCGACCGAGACTCCTGGTTTCAGCCGCGCGTAGGCATCTACGTTACGGGCGTGCCAGTCGGTCTTCAGCGGAGATCCAGGGTAGAGGTATTCGATCTGTTCGAGCGGCGCCCAAATCGCGGCAGTGTTGCGAGCACCGTAGAAATTCGTGATGCCCGAGATCGTAACGACGCGGCCGTTGAGTCGGACCTTTGATCCTACCGCTTCGGGACTTGCGCCAAGGTTCGTTCGCCAGAACGGTTCGCTGATCACGATCGCGCCGGACGTGTTGTCGCCTTCATGGAAGACGCGGCCGTGGAGCGCCCTGGCGCCGAACTCGTCAAAGTAGTTCGCCGAGACCAGTCGAACGTCTACTTGTTCGAGAGTGTCCTGCCAGCCCATGCGGGCATACTGTTCGAGAACGATGCCGCTAAAGACTCCGCTTTCCTTCTTGATGAACTGGGCCAGGTTGTAGTTTACGCCGCTGGAGAATCCGAACTTGCTGTCCTGAAAGAGGCGCACCAGCGTTTTCGGATCGCGCAGCTTGAGCGGAGCGACAAACGCCCCGTTTAGGACTTGAAACAGCGCGAGGTTGAGGCCGATGCCCAGGGCCAAGACGGCGACCGCGGTGATCGTGAAACTAGGCGATCGGCGGAACACCCGCACCCCATGCGTCGCGTCCTGCTTCCATTCTTGGAGCCAGCGCCATCCCCAGATGTCGGCGGCCTCTTCGCGGAGCCGCAGCGTATTGCCGAAGCCGCACTGCCCGCCCGTCTCTTCTTGATGCGCCGACATCTCTTCGGCGAGTTCGCGTTCGAACTTCGAGCGGCGCAGTAGGTAATACAGTCTTCGCCAGATCATCGCGCGCCTTTCAACACAGCCTTCACCGCCGCCGCCATTCGTTCGTATTCGTTAACCTCGGCCTCACACTGCTTGCGTCCCGACGTGGTGAGATGATACTCGCGCACCTTGCGGCCGGACTCCGACACCGCCCACACCGCTTTCACCCAGCCCTGCATTAACAACTTTTGCAGCGCCGGGTACAGCGATCCTTCTTCCACGCGAAGCTCATCGCCCGAAAGCAGGTGAATGCGCTGCGCGATGGCGTAGCCGTGCAACGGTCCGTTGCGCAAGACCTGCAAGACCATCATGATCAAGGTGCCGCTCGGAACGCCAGTGTCTCTAGGCATAGTGTAACTAGGCCTAGTGTGCCTCAGCCTAGAGCGATTGTCAAGGGCCGGTTCCGTGCCATCCTATTCTCATGCGCCGCTGGGCCAAACGGCTCGTCACCTATCCGCTTCTCGCCGTCGCGGCGGTGTTGCTGCTTGTTGAAGAGGCGCTGTGGCGGCTGGCGAAGATCTACGCAGTGCTTGGCAAGCTGCCGGTCTTCCGGCAGATTGAGCGTTGGATCACAAGCCTCGGGCCGTATCCCGCCCTCTTCTTGTTCGCCGTTCCGTCGATCACTCTGGCGCCAGTGAAGTTT
>VFZQ01000492.1 GCA_016871135.1 Acidobacteriota bacterium
GCTGGCGTCGGAACACACCTTCTACGTCACCGAGAAGCTCGACGGCTCCAGCGCGACCTACGTTCTCAACCGCGAGAACTTCTTCGTCTGTTCGCGAAACCTGAACCTCGTCGAAGACGCGGAGAACACCTTCTGGCGCATCGCCCGCGAACTGAACCTCGAAGAGAAAATGCGCGCGCACGGCGGCAACTTCGCCGTACAAGGCGAACTGATCGGCCCCGGCGTGCAAGGCAATCGATACAAGCTGACCAAGAACGAAGTGCGCCTCTACTCGGCCTTCAATGTCGATACGCACGAATACCTGCCGTGGGAATCTCTTACGTCCCTCGCCAAGGAACTCGGAATGGAAACCGTTCCTCTTATCCGCCAAGCCGCAACGGTGAAAAACTTCGGCACAATCGAAGAGCTCCTCGCCGATGCCGACGGCCCCTCCGCCATCGGCGGCGCCCCTCGCGAAGGCCTCGTCTGGCGCGCCCAAAACACCGGCCAAAAAATCGGCTTCAAAGCCATTTCCAACGCTTTCCTGCTCGCCACCGACAGCTAAGCTACCTTGGAGTGAGTGCCCCCAAAGCCCGAACTGATGTCTCCCGCCGGCTACTGGCCGCAACTGCATGCCGCCATCGACGCCGGCGCCGACGCCTGCTACTTCGGCCTCAAACACTTCACCGCCCGCGTAAAAACCGGCTTCGATCTCGCCGAACTGCCCGACGTGATGAAGACCCTCCACGCCCGTGGCGTCCGCGGTTTCCTTACCTTTAACACCCTCGTCTTCCAGCACGAACTCACCGAAGCCGCCCGCGTCCTTACCGCCGCCATCCGCGCCGGTGTCGACGCCCTCATCATTCAGGACATCGGCATGCTCCGCGCCGTCCGCGCCATGGCGCCGTCGATCGAAATTCACGCCTCCACGCAGACATCGATCACCGATATCGCCGGCGTCAAGTTCGCCCTCGAATTGGGTGCCGATCGTGTTACCCTCGCCCGCGAACTCTCCATCGAAGAGATCGCGGCGATCCACAAAGCCACGCAGGCCGATCTCGAAATTTTCGTTCACGGCGCGCTCTGCGTCGCCTACTCCGGCCAGTGTTTTTCCAGCGAGGCCTGGGGCGGCCGCAGCGCCAATCGCGGCCAGTGCGCGCAGGCTTGCCGCCTGCCTTATGAACTCGAAGTCGACGGCGTCATCCAGCCTCTCGCCGACGCCCGCTATCTCCTCTCGCCCGGCGATCTCTACGGCCTGAAGCAGGTCCCCGAAATCGTCGCCGCCGGCGTGTCCTGCCTCAAGATCGAAGGCCGCTACAAGGACGCCGACTACGTCGCCCTCACCACCCGCGCCTATCGCGAAGCCATCGACGCCGCCTGCGCAAATCGGCCGCTCGCCGTTGATCGCACCGCCGAACTCGAACAGGTTTATTCGCGCGGACTCGGTCCGTATTTCCTCACCGGCGTCAACCATCAAGCCGTCGTCAACGGCCGCGCCCCGCGCCACCGCGGCCTCCGCGCCGGCACAGTCACCCGCATCGCCAACAGTACCGTTCAAGTCGAGGCCGCGATCACGCTTAAGCCCGGCGACGGCGTTGTCTTCGATGCCGCGTCCTGGCGCAATCCCAGCGAAAAGGAAGAAGGCGGTCGCATCTACTCCGCCCGCCCCATGCTCGACGGCACAATCGAACTCACCTTCGCCAACGGCGCGATCGATTTCACGCGCATCCGCGAAGGCGATCTCCTTTGGCGCACCCACGACCCCGACATCGGCAAGCTCGTCAAAGCCCTCCCCGTTCACAAACAACGCATCGATATCGATGTCCACGCCGAAGCCGAAACTCTAACCGCAAAATGGCGCGCCGGCCGCCACGAAGTCGCCACCCGGACACCCACGCAGCCCGCCACCAACCGGGCCCTCGACGCAACGCAACTCCGCGATCAACTCGGCCGCCTCGGCAACACATCGTATGAGCTTGGCGATCTCACAGCCGCCATCGACGGCGCCTACTTCGTCCCCGTCTCCGCGCTCAACGCCATGCGCCGCGAAGCCGTCGAACAGCTGACGATCCTCCAAACAAAAGCGCCCGAGCGCTCGGTCAAAAGTTTCGAACACAAGACCCGCACCGCCGAAGCTCAGTCTGCAACTCCACAGCTTCACGTCCTGGTCCGAACCCCCGAACAACTCGACGCCGCCATCGACCTCCGCCCGGCCAGCATTACCCTCGACTACCTCGACCTCTACGGCCTTCGACCCTCCGTCGATCAGGTCAAACGCGCCGGCATCACCGTCCGCGTCGCCAGCCCAAGAATTCTAAAACCCGCCGAATCCCGAATCGTCAATTTCCTGGCCGATCTCGATTGCCCCATTCTCATCCGCGCCACCAGCATGATCGAACCGCTGAAGAACCGCGTAAGGATCGGCGACTTCAGTCTCAACACCGCCAACGACCTCACCGCCGAAGCCTACCTCCAACTCGGTGTCGAAAGACTCACGCCCACCCACGACCTCAACGCCGCGCAAGTCTCCGATCTCGCCACTCGAATCGGCCCCGCGAAAATCGAGGCCATCGCCTACCAGCACCTCCCCGTCTTTCACACCGAACACTGCGTCTTCTGCCGTTTTCTCTCGACCGGCACAACTCACCGCGACTGCGGACGCCCGTGCGAAAAACACCGCGTCGCGCTCAAAGACGACCACGGCCGCGCTCATCCCGTCATGGCCGATGTCGGTTGCCGCAACACCGTCTTCGGCGCCGAAGCACAACAGGCCGCCGCGCACATGGCCGATTGGCTCAAAACCGGCATCCATCACTTCCGCCTCGAATTCGTCCACGAAACCGCCGAGGAAGTCCGCGCGGTGACCACCGCCTTCCGCCGCGCGCTCGACGGTCAAGTCTCCTGGAAACAGCTCGCAGCCGACCTCCGCCGCACCGCGCCCGAAGGTATCACCGAAGGCAGCCTCTTCGTCGCCCGCGACTACAAACTCTTCCCGATCCTGCAATGAGAGTCATCGATAAACCCGGCCTGCTCATCGTCCGCGACGGCAAGATCCTTCTCTGCCGAAAGCGCAAGGGTACGCAGCTTCTGATCCTTCCCGGCGGCAAACGCGAGCCCGGCGAGGACGATGAAACCTGCCTCCGCCGCGAACTCGCCGAAGAGATCGCGGGCGTCGCCTACGGTCCATTCACAAGCCTCGGCGTATTCGAAGCGCCCGCCGCCGGCGAAGACGATGCCCTCGTCCGCATCGCGCTCTACCAAGCGGCAATCGAAGGCGAGCCAACACCACAAGCCGAAATCGCCGAACTGATCTGGTTCGACCCACACGCGGACGACCGCGCGCGGCTCTCCCCAATCCTTCGCGATAAAATTCTGCCGGCTATAGCGCCAAGCTGACAACCACCATCACCACCGACACCGCCGGCAGCAACAGCAAGGCCGTCTTCAACTTCTTCGGGTCGTCGCCCGCAACCGAACCGATGATCGGCGAACTGACCACCAGGCCCAGCCAGCCGCAAGTAATTGCCACGCCCATTGCCGTCGCCGTCATGTCCTTGAACCGGTCGCCGACAACAGCCAGCGTCGTCGGAAACACCGGGGCCATCGCCACGCCGCCGAGGAACACCAGAATCCACGCCGTCTTCGGGTTTGCCGATTGCAGCATCAGATAGGTCGTCGCCGCCATCAACACGCTCGCGCCTAGAAGTACCTGCGTCGCCGGCACGCTGACCAAGATCGGCGACACCGCGACGCGGCCAACAAGCAAGCCCAGCGCGAAGCCCAGCGACAAGATCGTCATCGCGTTTTTCTCCGGCACGCCCTGCGCGATCAGATGCCGCGCCAGCCAATTCCACACGCCCACTTCCGCCGCGACATACAAGAACAGCAACGCCGCCAGCATCATCAGTGAACCGTTCGAAAGCAGATCGGTCACCTTCGAGAACTGGAACGCCACCTGCCCGCTCGGTGCGGGCATTTCGGTGATTGCGTGCACCGCCAGCGTCGCAAGCGTCAATATCGCCGCGAAGTTGCAGATCTTGTTCGACTCATTGTTCAGCAGCCGCGCCGACACCAGCGGCGTCACGAGTCCACCGAGTCCAAAGAACAGGTTCAACATGTTCAACGTCGCCGCCCGTTTGTCTTCGCTGATATCGGACGCCAGCGCGTTCGCGCCGGTGACGATGATGCCGCCGCCCAGCCCCAGCACCAACATGAACATTGCTATCTGCCCGAAGCCCTTCGACCGGGGCAGCGCCAACAAACTCACCGCGATCAGCGCCAGGCCAATCAGCAGCCCGATCTTTTTGCCTTGCAAATCGATCAGCGGTCCAACCGCCAGCGATGCGATCATCAAGCCAATCGCCTGTGCCAGCGCAATCGAGCCATTCTGCTTTGGCGTCAAGGAAAACTTCTTCGAAAGATCGGGCAAAATCGTGCCAAGCATCGCGGCGATCATGCCATAGACAAAAATCGCCAGTACGGCTGCGAGTATCAACATGTCGATGTCCTTTTAGACGAACCGGTACTTCTGCGTCTTCGAATCCCAGAGTACTTTCTTGCCCGCGCGCAACGACAGCGTCGCCAAATGGCCCGACACCGCCGCCTGCTGGCCGACTTCCACCGGCGCAATCACTTTCTCTTTGCCCATCACTGCGCGGATGAAATTGGCCGTATGATTCTGCACCGCCGGAACGTCGTTGCCCGGCTTCTCTTCGACGAACTCCTTGCGCGCCGCCACATGGGCCGGCGCCTTGCCGCGGAACTTCTCGGTGTAGAAGCGGAGCGTCGTCCGGTTCATTACTTCGATCGTTCCTTCATTGCCCATGAACTGTTCGCCGTAGCCATACTGTTCGTTGCCGAAGTAGCACGAGTAGTT
>VFZQ01000493.1 GCA_016871135.1 Acidobacteriota bacterium
GAGGAGGCGTCGGTGCTTTTTTGCTGCTATTTCCGCTGATCGCGCTCGCCGCCTGCGCCGTCACGTTCCTGGCAACGAATTCGCTTGGAATACGCGCGCTCTGTTTGGTGTTCATGGCGATGCCGATTCTGTTTGTGGGTCTGGGCGAGGCGAAGACCTGGGCCGAGCGGCGGTCGTCCGGAATATACGAGACCATGCCCGGAGCGGACCGCTTCACGACACCGGAGACGAAGGCGTTGGGCATTGCAATCTACTCTAGTGACGCCGAACGGGTGAAACAGGTCCTGCCGGCGGTCAACAATCTGAACCAGCCTCTCGCCGACAACACGACCATTCTTTCCTACGCTGTTGGGAACGTTTATTCTCCGATTCCCGCGAGGCTGGAGATCGTGCGGTTGCTTTTGAAGGCCGGCGCCGACCCGAACCCGGCCGGAGTCTCGCTTATCGAGATCGCCATAAGTAAGAGTGACAAGGATCTGTTACTTGTCCTGCTGGAGGCCGGGGCGAACCCCAATGCGCTAGACGACAAGGGACATCCGGTTTGGTGGGGGGAAGTCCAAAAACAATACTGGTACCAGGAGAGCCCTCGGATGTTGCTGGATCATGGTGCGGACGTGAAGCTCCGTGCCGGGCAGCTGGGGCCTGTGTCGGTGGCGGTGGCTGCAGGCAGGTGGGACCTGGCCCGCGCGTTGATCGAGCGAGGCGCTGATTGGAAGCAAGAAAAATTGGACGCGGATCAGTTGGTTTCCGAGAAGGTGCTCCAGGAGTACAAGAATGCCGAAAGCTCGGGAAACGAGATCTCTAGCGATCTGCTCAAGCTGAAGCAGATGTACGAAGACGCGAAATAGCGCACGACCGCGGTTGCGCCTCGCGACTGCCAGTGGCCAAGAACGGGACGGCGAGTCCCAATAGCGGACATTGCCGATTGACGCCCGCGCGTGGATTCATGCAGTTACGATGGCCGAATTTGTGCATATCCTACTGCATGCTCGACGATGTTCGATTCTCGTTGCGTTCACTCCGGAAGCACCCCGGCTTTGCCTGGATCGCCGTGATCATTCTTGTTGCCGGGATTTCCGGGGCCACTGTGACGTTCAGTTTCCTGAAGGCCTGGGTCATCGAGCCGATGCCGTTTCCGCGGTCCGAGGAACTGGTCAATCTGCGTACGCTGCGGCCCGACGGTTCCGCGCGCGGGGTATCGGCTGGCGACTTCGCCGATATCCAACAAGCGGCATTGGGTGAGTTCGCGGTGTTTACGCAGAGCTCGTTTTCGGTGAAGGGCGAAGGTGAAGCCGAGCGGCTGCGCGGTGTTCGGGTGTCGACGAACTTCCTCGACGTGATGGGCGTGAAGCCCTACGCGGGAAGGGCGTTCGAACCGGGCGAAGGCGTGCTCGGGAACCATAAAGTCGCCGTGGTGTCCGAATCGTTTTCGAAGACGCACGGCGTCGGTCCGGGGGCGGAGGTCAAGTTGAATGGCGAGCAGTATGCGAT
The DNA here is from genome assembly GCA_016871135.1 of Acidobacteriota bacterium. Lineage (GTDB taxonomy): Bacteria > Acidobacteriota > Terriglobia > Bryobacterales > Bryobacteraceae. The sequence goes on from VFZQ01000493.1 coordinate 1,492, forward strand.
CGTCGGCGTATTGCCGGAGTCGTTCCAATTTACGACGATCGGTGGCGTCGATGTGATGGCTCCCCTGGCTTTGCCGGAGCAGGAGCGAAGAAACAGGACAAATCGATACTTGTCGGCGATTGGGCGGGTTAGAGCCGGAGCCATCGATCGGCTGAACGGGAACTTGCGCGAAGTCTCCAAGCGTTTGGAGATGGAAAACCCGGATTCCAACCGCGCGATGATTGTGATGGCCGAGCCGTACACCGAAGAGGTCGCGCGGCACACGGGTCGGCCGATCCTGTTCACGATGTTCTCGGTCACGCTCGCGCTTTTGCTGATCGCGTGCTCGAACGTCGCGAATCTGTTGTTGGTTCGTGCGTTCGACCGCCAGCGCATGACGGCGATTCAACTCTCGCTGGGCGCGACGCCGGGGCGGATCGCCCGGCACGTGCTCATCGAAACGGTGATCGTCTTCGTGGTTGCGGGCGGGCTCTCGATACTGGCGGCGGCCTGGTTGTCGGAGTTGTTGACGGGGTTGATCCCGGCCGAAAGCCACCAGTACATTCCCAATCGCGGCCAAGCCCCGATTGATAGAGAAGTGATGGCGTTTTCGCTCGCGTTATCGGCGCTCACGGCACTGCTCTTTGGTCTGGCGCCGGCCATCGAAGCGGCGCGCGTCAACATTTCGACGGTACTCAAGGAGGCCGGTTCGGCGCTGTCGCACGCTCGGCGGCGGGGACGTTTGCAGAACGGACTAGTGGTCGCGCAAATACTCATCGCGTCGGTGTTGCTGATCGCGACCGGCTTGCTTGTGCAAAGCTTTCGCGCGATTTGGGATGTGCCGCCCGGCTTCGATCCGGCCGGCCTGACGACATTCACGATTAACCTCGACTCACAGAACTATCCGGATGCGGCGGCGCGGCGCGCTTACTTTCGAAAGGTGGAAGAAGCGATTGGAATACCGTTCGCGGGCGCGCGATATCTACCTTTCGGCTACGACACCAGCGCCGCGTCCTATTCGGTGCAGGGTCGCGAGCGGCGCGATGCACGCTTCAACGCGGTCTTCCCCGCCTATTTTCAAAACATGGGTCTTCCGCTGCTGCGAGGCCGCGAGTTTACGGCCGCCGATCGGGAGGACGGCAAGCCGGTCGCGGTGATTAGTGAAGGGTTGGCGAAGCGCGAGTTCGGCGGAGTCGATGCGATCGGCCGGGAAATTCGTTACCGGCGGGCCGGAGTTGAGGTCGCCGCGGAGATCGTCGGTGTTAGCGCAAACGCGCTCAACAATTTTGGCGACGATCTGGCGTATCCGGCGCTCTATGTTCCGTTCGCGCAGGCGCCGCAGGATATTGGAGTCTTCGCGGTGCGCGGTCCGCTGACTGCAGTCGGCGAGATTCGAAAACGGATCCACACGATCGATCCTACGCAACCCGTATGGCGGATGCGGAGGATGGAGGAGTGGATGCGATTGCAGTCGGCGCCTTACAATATCAGCGGGCAGATGCTGACCGGATTTGGATTGTTAGCGCTGGTCATCGCGGCGACGGGACTGTACAGCGTGATCGCATTTTCGGCGGCGCGAAGAACGCGCGAGTTCGGTATTCGATCGGCGCTCGGCGCGACCCGCGCCGACATCTTGCGGCTAGTGGCTGGGAGAGCGGCGCGGCTGGCGTGTTTCGGACTGATTCCGGGTATCGCGGCGTCGTTTGGCGTCGGCAAGATATTGAGCGGTGTGATCCCCGGATTCGGCTCGCCGGACCTGCGCGTGTACCCCGTAATTATTGTCGCGCTGGCGCTGACGATGGCGCCCGCGGCACTGGCGCCCGCCTGGCGCGCGGCGCGCGTGGATCCGTTGCGGGCGCTGCGGTGGGAGTAGGAGCAATTGCGGCCTTCGAAGGCGCACGCGCACAACGGACCGATCGGGCGGCTCCGAATTTCAGCGGGTGAGCTAGGCAGGGGCTTCTCGCGTTGTACCACGATGCGAATCGAAGAATAGACGATCTGCCGTTTCAGTACGACTGCGAGGCCGTCGTTCAGTGGATGCCGCGACGTGCATTACCGCCGATGAGCCGCGTTTCGCCAGGCGAACAGATCAGCAGAGTTCAAGTCGATGGGCTAATAGAAGTCTGGAAACTGTCGATATACGAATTAGCCAGTAGCTACTGATGGTACTGCTACGGCTAGTTCGGATTTTGGTAAAATGATGAGGCCCATGAGACAAATCGTTGTCGCTTCGGCTGTTCCGGGAGGATCGGAATGATGAAGTTCTCGAATGAACTCGCTAAATTGGATTGCGCTGTTGCACTGGAGCGTCTGGGAGGCGACGAGGACCTCTTGCGGGAAGTGGCAAGGCTTTTCCTTGACGAATATCCGATGCTGATGAATGAGATCCGATCAGCGGCGGTCGAGCGCGACGCCAGTGCGATGGAACGCGCGGCGCACAGCATGAAGGGTTCGGTATCAAATTTCGGCACGGAGCGCGTTTACGACGCCGCATATGCTTTGGAGCGGATGGGGCGGGCGGGCGATCTGTCGACCGCAGACGAATTTATCGCGAAGCTGGAATCGGCGCTGGCCTACATTCATCCGGCGCTGGTTGAATTGGCCGAAAATTAAGGGCTTTCGACGTCGCTCTGCTATGATGAGATCTTCGCCTGTATGGATCTCAAGGAAATTGTTTGTGCGCATAGTCCGGATTCCGACGATGCGTATATGTTCTACGGCTTGGCAACGCGAAAGATTCGCTCCAAGATTCTCAACTTCCGGCATCAGCTAGAAGACATTCAATCGCTCAATCGGCGCGCCATGAATGGCGAGTATGAGCTCACAGCCATTTCGTATCACGCCTATCCCTACGTCGCCGACAAATACTACGTCATGGCAAGCGGGTCGAGCGTTGGCGACGGATACGGCCCGATGCTGGTGGCGACGCATATGATGGGCGTCGATGAGATCAAAGGCAAGCGCATCGCGATCCCTGGCCGGTTGACCACTGCGTTTCTCACGCTGAACATCCTGCAGCCGGATTTCATTCCGGTCGAAGTTCCGTTCGACAAGATTCTGGACGCGGTTAAGGATGGCGCGGCCGATGTCGGCCTTGTGATTCACGAAGCGCAGTTGACCTACTCGCGCACCGGATTTCACAACATTCTCGATCTGGGCAAGTGGTTTAAGAAAACCTACGACCTGCCGCTGCCGCTCGGCTGCAACGTGCTGCGCAAGAACCTGGAGCCGGAACTGCGCACCGAAGCGTGCAGAATGATGCGTGAAAGCATTCAGTATTCGCTCGACAACCACGACGAAGCGTTGCAGTATGCCATGCAGTTCGCGCGCGACATGGAGCCCGAACTGGCGGCGAAGTTCGTCGGAATGTACGTGAACCAC